>NZ_JBEXPJ010000029.1:0-68419 GCF_040611995.1 Lentzea sp. NPDC006480 | reverse complement strand
GCAGGAGGCGCCGGAGGCGTTCACGCGCGCCGTGCTCGACGTGAACCGCTGAACGCCGCCGGCCCTGCCGATCCGGCAGGGCCGCTTCGAACCGCACGAAGGTCACGCAGTGCGGCCCACGATCAAGCCCGAGTTGTCGTCCAGCACGTCGACCCGAACCGTGTCGCCGTCCCGCACCTCACCGGCCAGCAGCTCCTTCGCGAGCTGGTCACCGATCGCCGACTGCACCAGCCGGCGCAACGGCCGAGCCCCGTACACCGGGTCGAAACCGTTCAACGCCAGCCAATCGCGCGCCGACGGAGTCACGTCCAGGGAAAGCCGGCGAGCGGCCAGGCGGTCGGCCAGGCGAGCGATCTGTATGTCCACAATGGACGTCAGCTCCTCGGTCGCCAGCGCGTGGAACACCACGACGTCGTCGAGCCGGTTCAGGAACTCGGGCTTGAAGTGCCGTTGCACCACCGACATCACGGCGTCCTTGCGCTCCACCTCGGTCAGCGACGGGTTGGCGATGACCTGAGAGCCCAGGTTCGACGTGAGCACCAGGATCGTGTTGCGGAAGTCCACGGTCCGGCCCTGGCCGTCGGTCAGGCGGCCGTCGTCGAGCACCTGCAGCAGCACGTCGAACACGTCCGGGTGCGCCTTCTCGACCTCGTCCAGCAGCACCACGGAGTACGGGCGGCGGCGGACCGACTCGGTGAGCTGGCCGCCCTGGTCGTAGCCGACGTAGCCGGGAGGCGCGCCGACCAGGCGGGCCACCGAGTGCTTCTCGGAGTACTCGCTCATGTCGATGCGGATCATCGCCCGCTCGTCGTCGAACAGGAATGCCGCCAGCGCCTTGGCCAGCTCGGTCTTGCCGACGCCGGTGGGGCCGAGGAACAGGAACGAGCCGGTCGGACGGTCCGGGTCGGCGACGCCGGCACGGGTGCGCCGCACGGCATCGGAGACCACTCGCACGGCTTCGGCCTGGCCGACGACCCGGCGGGCGAGCTCGTCCTCCATCCGCAACAGCTTCGCGGTCTCGCCCTCCAGCAGACGGCCGGCCGGAATGCCGGTCCACGCCGAGACGACGTCGGCCACGTCGTCCGGGCCGACCTCCTCCTTCAGCATCGCGGCTGAGTCCTGGGTGGACTCGGCCGCCACGGCGAGTTCCTTCTCCAGCGCGGGAATCCGGCCGTACCGGAGCTCTGCCGCACGACCGAGGTCGCCGTCGCGCTCGGCACGTTCCGACTCGCCGCGCAACGACTCCAGCTGCTCCTTCAACGAGCGCACGCGGTCGATGGAGCCCTTCTCGTTCTGCCACCGGGCCGTCAGCGCGGACAACGTCTCGCGCTTCTCCGCCAGCTCGGCGCGCAGAGCCGAAAGGCGTTCCAGCGACGCCGCGTCGGACTCCTTGGCCAGCGCCATCTCCTCGATCTCCAACCGGCGAACGGCACGTTCGACGGTGTCGATCTCGACCGGCCGCGAGTCGATTTCCATGCGCAGCCGGGAAGCGGCCTCGTCGACCAGGTCGATCGCCTTGTCCGGCAGGAAGCGCGCGGTGATGTAGCGGTCGGACAAAGTAGCCGCAGCAACAAGAGCAGCGTCCGTGATGCGCACGCCGTGGTGCACCTCGTAACGCTCCTTCAAGCCGCGCAGGATGCCGACGGTGTCCTCCACCGACGGCTCGCCGACCAGCACCTGCTGAAAGCGGCGTTCCAGGGCGGCGTCCTTCTCGATGTGCTCGCGGTACTCGTCCAGGGTCGTGGCACCGACCATCCGGAGCTCACCGCGGGCCAGCATCGGCTTGATCATGTTGCCGGCGTCCATGGCCGACTCGCCGGTCGCGCCCGCGCCGACGATCGTGTGCAGCTCGTCGATGAACGTGATGACCTGGCCGGCCGAGTCGGTGATCTCCTTCAGGACGGCCTTGAGCCGCTCCTCGAACTCACCGCGGTACTTGGCGCCCGCGACCATCGAGCCCAGGTCCAGGGACACGACCCGCTTGCCGCGCAACGACTCCGGCACGTCACCCGCCACCACGCGCTGGGCGAGGCCCTCGACGATCGCCGTCTTGCCGACGCCGGGCTCGCCGATCAGCACCGGGTTGTTCTTGGTGCGCCGCGACAGCACCTGCACGACGCGGCGGATCTCGGCGTCCCGGCCGATCACCGGGTCGAGCTCGCCCTTGCGGGCACGTTCGGTCAGGTCTACGCCGTACTTCTCCAGCGCCTTGTAGGTGCCCTCGGGATCGGGCGACGTCACGCGCGCCGAACCCCGCACCTTCTCGAAGGCGTCCTTCAAAGCGTCCGGCGTCGCACCGTGGCGGCGCAGCAGGTCGGCCACCTGACCGCCGTGCTGTGCGAGCCCGACGAGCAGGTGCTCGGTGGACACGTACTCGTCACCCATCTCGGTGGCGAGCTCCTGTGCCCTGCCGAGCACCCGCACGGCGTCGCGCGAGAGTTGCGGAGCGGAGACCGTCGAGCCCGACGCGCTGGGCAGGGAGCGGGAGACCTGCTCCAACTCCTTGCGCACGAGCGTCGGGTCGGCGCCCACCGCGGAGAGCAACGGCGCGGTCAACCCGTCCGTCTGGGCCAGCAGCGCGCTGAGCAGGTGCGCCGAACTCACGTCCGGGTTGCCGTTGAGGGTCGCCGCCTGCACAGCTGCGGAAACAGCCTGCTGAGTCTTCGTCGTCGGGTTGAAAGCGTCCATTCCTCCACCTCGTGGTCAGCCTCCAGCATGGACCATCATCCTGCACAACGTCAGAAAAGTTGAGCGTGTTCCGCTCAACTATGAGAACGGGCCCACATCACTCACGGTCAACGGCCGACGAACAGGCCGTGACCAGCTCGACGCCTCCACAGCCCCAACGTCGGGCGGGGACAAGCGGTTGCGTCCCAGCACGTCGAACTTGCCGTAGCCGCGCACGCCGGCCCGCAACGCGGCTCGCGCCGGTTCCAGCAACCCGTGCGAACCCCGCACCAGCGCCGGATCCGCCAGCAGGAAGCCCGGCCCGGAGACACCCGGCGATGGCGACCACACGAGGTTGCCACCGTAGACAGGCGCGGTGACAGTGGCCGCGTTGCCGACACCAAGGCCACCAACGGCGCTGACCAGGTTGTTCGCGAAGGTGAGGTCCTCCGGAGGCTTCACCCCACCGCCGAAGTCGACGCCCCGGCCGGCGGACGCGATGAACGAGTTACCGGTGACGACCGCCTTGCGCACCTGCGCGTGCCCGGTGAACGGACCCGACGGCGGCACACCGGGCGGCGGGTCGCCGGGCTTCTCGTCGCCCGCGAACAGCAGGAACGCGTCCTCCAGCGTCTCCACGTAGTTGTCCGTGATGACGTGGTCGTCCTCGCTCAGCCGGATGCCGTGCGCGGCCTTGAGCCCGTCGGCGAACACGAAGTTGCCGTGGATGACGTTGGCCTGCCCGGCGCGGATGTTGATCTCGCCCGCCGACTCGCGGACGGTGTTGTAGCGGAAGGTGTTGGCCGAGCTCTTCAACGACAGCACCTCGGCGTCTCCGGACAGCCTGACCAACAGGTTGTACTCGAACACCGTGTGCGCGTGGAAGTAGTCGCCGGGCGGCCCGAACCCGCCGACGCGCAACGCCTCGCCGCCCTGCACACCAGACGCCAGGTCGTGCAGGTGGTTGCGGTCGACGAGGGTGTTCGTCGGGGTGAACGGGTTCTTGCCGATCTGGATCATGTGCCCGAGCTGCGCCTTCGGGCCCAGCTCGTTGTGGTCGACTCTGTTGCGATCGCCCTTCTGCCCGTGGACCTGCACGAACTCCGCGGCCGACGACCGGAACAGGCTGCGGGTGATCCGCGAGCCGACCGTGTTGTCGAGCCGGAAGTTGGCGCTGCCGGTGAACGTGAAGCCTTCGACGGTGACACCCGAACCCGTGACGATCACGGTCCCGGAGGTGAACCCTGCACCCAAGCGTTTGCGCGCCTTCAGGTGCACCTCGTCCGCGGCGATCGTGACCGGTGCGTACGTGCCGTCCTCGACGACCACACACGCACCCGCTTTGCCGACCGCCTCGGCCAGCGCCGCGTCAGTGGCCACCGTTGTGCACGGAGCGGCCTGTGCGGTGCCCGGTACGAGCAGGGAAGCCAGGAGTGCGGCTGGAACCAACAGCCTCATGGAACGCGCCCTTTCCCGAAATTCGGGCGGCGGTTCACCCAGGCTAGGCGAAGATCAGCCCCATGACCTCAATCATCCACAACGTCACCGTTGACGCTCGTGACTCCTACGCGATCGCCTCGTGGTGGGGCCAGGTGCTGAACCTGCCGCTGCACCCGGACGACAACCCCGGCGATCCGGAGTGCATGGTCACGCTGCCGAGCGGCATCAACTACCTCTTCATCAACGTCCCGAACGACAAGGAGCTGAAGAACCGCCTGCACGTCGACCTGCAGCCGACCGACGGCACCCGCGACGAGGAGGTCGAGCGCCTCGTCGGCATCGGCGCGACGCTCTTCGAGGATCACCGCAGGCCGGACGGCACCGGCTGGGTCACCCTGCGCGACCCCGAGGGCAACGAGTTCTGCGTGGAACGCAGCGCAGCCGAACGCGCCGCGACCTCCTGATCACCGTCACTCATTCGTACCAACAGCTTGTCCACAGCGGGGGCCAGGTTATCCACAATCCGCTGTTCAGTATCCACAGGTGAATCAGGTTCAGTGGCGACCGTCTGTGCACCAGAACCCGTTGGGGTGACATCCACGGAGTCCCGCAGCGGTTGCTCCTTGATCAGCAGGACCGCGATCACCGTGAAGACCGCGAGACCCGCGGCGATCAGGAACAGCTCACCCATCGCATCGCCGTAGGAGTCCCGCACGACTGGGGACAAGGAGCCGCGGTCGAGCGTCTTCGTGCTCACGTGGGCGGCGAGCACCGCGCCCAGCACCGAGACGCCGGCCGTTCCTCCCAGCGAGCGCAGGAACGTGGCCGTGGAGCTGGCCGCACCCAGGTCGGACATCCCCACGCCGTTCTGCACGGCCAGCACGAGGTTCTGCATGGTCAGCCCCACGCCGACACCCACGAGCAGCAGGTACGCGCCCATCAGCGTCAGGTTCGTGCGGTGGTCGATCGTGCCGAGCAACGCCAGGCCGATGACCAGCGAGAACGCACCCCAGACCAGGTAGCTCTTCCACTTGCCGCTCTTGGCGATGAGCTGCCCGCTGACCGTCGAGGAGATGCTCAGCCCCAGCACCAACGGCACCGTGAGCAGCCCCGCCTTCGTGGGTGAGAACCCGCGCGCGATCTGGAAGTACTGCCCCATGAACACCGACGCGCCGAACATCGCCGTACCGACCGCGATGCCACCGAGCATCGCCAAGACGACCGTGCGGTTCTTGAACAGGTGCAGCGGGATGACCGGGGACGACGCCCGCCGCTCGACGAAGTACGCGGTGATGATCGCCAGGGCGGCACCACCGGCGAACAACGCGCTCTCCCCGGAGAACCAGGCGAAGTTCTTGCCCGCGAACGACACCCACATGAGCACGAGGCTCACGCCGCCGGTGATGAGCGTGGCGCCCAAGTAGTCGATCTTCACGTGCTGCTTCTTCACCGGCAGGTGCAGCGTCTTGTGCAGCACAGCGAGCGCGACGAGCGCCAGCGGCACGCAGATGAAGAAGCACCAGCGCCAGCCGGGCCAGTCGACGAGGAACCCGCCGACCAGCGGCCCGCCGACGGTCCCAGCGGAGATCACCATGCCGGTGTAGCCGCTGTACCGGCCGCGCTCACGCGGGCTGAGCAACGCGCCGACCACGACCTGGCCGAGCGCCTGCACGCCGCCCATGCCGAGGCCCTGGACGACGCGGAAGGCGATGAGCTGCTCCATGTTCTGACTGAGGCCCGACAGGACCGAGCCGACCACGAACAGCACGATGCCGGCCTGCAGGAGCTTCTTCTTGTCGAAGAGGTCCGCGAACTTGCCCCACAGCGGCGTGCTGGCGGTGGAGGCGAGCAGCATCGACGTGATGACCCAGGTGTACTGGGTCTGGGTGCCCTTGAGCTCGGCCAGGATCGTCGGGAGTGCGTTCGAGACGATGGTGGAGCTGAGGATCGCGACCAGCAGCGCTACCCAGATGCCGGACAGCGCTTCGAGGATCTCCCGATGCGAGTTGGGCCGATTCAGAACGGACACCTCCAATAGTTAGTTGATGCCATACAACTATATCGGAGGTAGTTAGCTAGGCCAACTAGTTCAGGCGTCTGCTGCGTCACTCAATGCCCGCGCCAAGTCGCCTTCCAGTCGCCGCCCCGACGGCTCGGGCCACGCGAAGTACTCGTCGTCCTCCCAGTGGGGAACGACGTGAAAGTGCAGGTGAGCGACACTCTGGCCGGAGCCGGGCCCGCTCGCGTTGAGCACGCACACGCCGGAAGCACCCA
Organism: Lentzea sp. NPDC006480; assembly: GCF_040611995.1. NCBI lineage: Bacteria > Bacillati > Actinomycetota > Actinomycetes > Pseudonocardiales > Pseudonocardiaceae > Lentzea > Lentzea sp. NPDC006480. The sequence continues at coordinate 62,038 of NZ_JBEXPJ010000029.1, read as the reverse complement.
GCGCGGTCCTCATCGCCCGCGCCACGCGTTGGATCATCAGCCCGGCGGCGGTGAAGGCCTCCGGGGTCGCGTCGTGCACACCTGTCGAGTGCTCACGCGGCACCACCAGCGTGTGGCCGGGGGCTAGAGCGCTGGCTGGGAGAGGCAGGAACGCGATCGCGTCCGGTCCCCGCGCCACCCAGTGGGCGGGCAGATCACCGGACGCGATCGAGCAGAAGACACACGGCATGCCGCCATGTCACCAGAAACCCCGAGGTCAGTCGGCGGCCTTGCCCGCCTTGACCCCGAAGAAGTCGCCGCCCTTGCGCTTCACGTCGTCAGTTCCCCAGTCCCGGATCCGGTCGACGGGGATCATCCGCGGGATGTGCTTGCGGCAGTGGATGTAGGCCTCCTGCACCTCGACCACCACCCACCGCTCCACCTTCCTGTCCTCGGTGTCGTACTCCTCCCGGGGCGCGATCCGGGCGCGGCCGTTCACGTGCAGCCCGATCAGGTCGTCGGCGAAGTCCACCATCAGCATCCCGACGTGCGGGTTCTCCATGATGTTGCCCAGGGACGCCATCACGCCGTTGCCGCGGTACTCGGGGTACGCGACGGTCCGGGAGTCGATCACCTGGATGAACCCCGCCGGCCCGGCCCGCAGGGTCGAGTCGCACTCCCCGTCGGCATCAGCGGTCGAGATGAAGGCCATCTCCATCCGGGCGACGAACTCGGCCATCGCGGGGTTCAGGTGGTCCAGGACCTGGTCCGAGTAGAAGCGTGTGGCGCGGTCCTGTGTCTCCAGGGCACATTGGAGGAAGTGCTCACCGCGTGAGCCAGGTTGCTCAACACGGTCGGGTGAGGTGGTTTCAGTCAGCTCAGGCAGGGACACGCGCCCAACCGTCGCACGCAAGCGCGCAAGCCGGTACAGACGGGCCCTCACATTCACACTGTTGCGGGAACAACCATGTGCATAGAGTAATCAGACTTCGCTCGAAGGTGGCATCAAGGAGTCAAACCCTCCGATCAGGGGTTACTGTCCACTCTGTCGGGGGACGGATGCTTGACGAGGACTACCCGCGCCTTGCTGGCGCCAATGAGAACGTGGAGACTGCGCGCGGACCATGACTGCGAACGCTGTGCTGAGCCCCATCCCTACCCCGCCACACCGAGAACCACCTCCTGGCGTCACCGCGATGGTGCGGATGATCCGGGAGAGCTTCGCGGTGGTGGAGCCGCACGCCGAAGAAGTGGCGAAGTTCTTCTACGGCATGCTCTTCTCGCTCTCGCCTGCCACACGCGAGATGTTCCCCGCGAACATGGAGGTCCAGCGGAGCCGTCTGCTGCGCGCCCTCGTGCACGTGGTGCAGATGGTCGACCGCCCGGACGACCTCATCCCCTTCCTCCGCCAACTGGGCCGTGACCACCGCAAGTTCGGTGTCATCAACGTCCACTACGAGGCTGTCGGCACGGCGCTGCTGTCCGCGGTGAAGAAGTTCGCGGGCGCTGCGTGGACGCCGAAGGTCGAGATGGCCTGGGCAGAGGCCTACACGCTGATGGCGCGAGCCATGCAGGAAGCCGCGGACGCCGACAACGGCCCGGCCTACTGGCACGCGACCGTGCTGGAGCACCAGCGCGTCTCGTGGGACCTGGCCGTCGTCCGGCTGCAGCCCGACCACCCGGTGAGCTACAAGGCCGGTCAGTACGTCAGCGTGGAGACCCCGCAGCGCAAGCGCCTGTGGCGGTACTACTCGCCGGCGAACGCCCCGCGCGAGGACGGCGTCATCGAGTTCCACATCCGGTCCGTCGACGGCGGCTGGGTGTCCCGCTCGGTCGTCGGCCACACGCAGGCCGGTGACACGTGGCGCATCGGACCGCCGATGGGACGTCTCTCGGTCGACCGCACGGCCGGCTCGGACATCCTGATGGTGGCCGGCGGCACGGGCATCGCGCCGATGCACGCGATCATCGACGAGATGGCGCAGTACGGCGAGAACCCGCGCGTGCACCTGTTCTACGGCGGGCGCACCCGCGAGGACCTCTACGACCTGGACAACCTGCAACGAATCGCGACCACGAACCCGTGGCTCACGGTCGTGCCGGTGCTGGAGTCGGACCCCGGCGTCCGAGGTGTCGAGCAGGGCAGCCTCGCCGACGTGGTCACCCGCTACGGCGCCTGGGAAGAGCGCGACGTCCTGGTCTGCGGCAGTCCCGCGATGATCAGGTCCACGGTCTCCCGCATGCTGGTCGCGGGAACGCCGCTCGACCGGATCAAGTACGACCCGTTCACGCTGGACTAAGCTCGGCACGTCTGCAGCGACTGGCGTGCCGAGGGTGGAACTGACCACCGGGAAGCGACGGCCGCGCACCGAACGCCTGGGTGCCCGGCACGGAGATGCGCCGTGCTCGCGAACGTCGACCCCGAAATCGCCACCCTGATCCAGGCAGAAGCAGCGCGGCAGGCCCGCAAGCTGCGCATGATCGCGTCGGAGAACGACGTGTCGGCCGCTGTGCTTGAGGCAACAGGCTCGGTGCTGACCAACAAGTACTCCGAGGGCTACCCCGGCAAGCGGTACTACGAGGGTCAGCAGATCATCGACCAGGTCGAACAGCTGGCGATCGACCGTGCTCGCGCCTTGTTCGGCGTGGACCACGCCAACGTCCAGCCGCTGTCCGGCGCCCCGGCGAACCTGGCCGTCTACCTGGCCTTCCTGCAGCCCGGCGACACCGTGATGGGCATGTCGCTGCCCATGGGCGGCCACCTCACCCACGGCTGGAACGTGTCCGCGACAGGCAAGTGGTTCAACGCCGTCCAGTACGAGGTCCGCAAGGACACCGGCGTGGTCGACCTGGACGAGGTCCGCTCACTGGCCCTGGCGCAACGCCCGAAGGTGATCTTCTGCGGCGGCACCGCGATCCCGCGCACGATCGACTTCCCGGCCTTCGCCTCGATCGCCGCCGAGATCGACGCGATCCTGGTCGCCGACATCGCCCACATCGCGGGCCTGGTCGCAGGCGGCGCCCACCCGTCGCCGGTCGGGCACGCCCCGGTGATCACCACGACGACCCACAAAACCCTGCGCGGCCCTCGCGGCGCCATGATCCTCTGCGACGCCGAGCACGCCCGCGCCATCGACCGCGCCGTCTTCCCAGGCCTGCAGGGCGGCCCGCACGACCACACGACCGCCGCCATCGCCGTGGCCCTGCACGAAGCCTCGCAGCCGGCGTTTCGCGAGTACGCCCACACGATCGTCGCAAACGCTCGCGCCCTGGCCAACGCCCTGCTGGAACGCGGCTTCGACCTGGTCTCCGGCGGCACCGACAACCACCTGATCCTGGTCGACCTGACCTCGAAGCAGGTCGCCGGCAAGCCCGCCGCCCAAGCTCTCGACCGCGCGGGCATCGAGCTCAACTACAACGCGGTCCCGTTCGACCCGCGCAAGCCCTTCGACCCGTCCGGCATCCGTCTGGGCACCGCGGGCATCACCACCCGCGGCCTCAAGCCGGCCCAGATGCCGCTGATCGCGGACTGGATCGACCGCGCCATCGCAGCCGTCGGCGACGAGCCCGCCCTGGACCGCATCGCCGCCGAGGTCGAGGACCTACTCGGCACCCTCTAGGTCCCTGGCCGCAAGGCGAACCTCTTCGAGTGCTCGGCGGGCGACTTCAGCGAAGTCCCCGCCGACCTCCAGCCACCGGTCGTAGCCGACCCGCAGCGCCACGATGCCCAGCTCGGCGGCAACAGCGGCGTCGAGCTCCGGCACACCGCGTTGCCGCAGCGCCTCCTGCATCACGGTGGAGAACCCGGCCATCTTCATGGCGTCCCGCTCACGCAGCTCGTCGTTGGCGGCGATCACCGCGAGCCGTCGCGGCCCGTTGGCCCGGCGCTCCTCTGAGAACGTGACGGCAATGGCCACCAACGCCCCCTCGACCGCCTTGAGCGCCCCGGCCGGCTCCGGCGTGCCGGCGATCCCCTTGACCAGCAGCTCGACCAGCTCGTCCTGCCCGCCGAACAGCACTTCGCGCTTGTCCTTGAAGTGCCGGAAGTACGTGCTCTTGGTCAGCCCCGCGCGTTCGGCGATCTGCGCGACCGCGGTGTTCTCGTAGCCCTGCTCGTCGAACAGGTCGAGTGCGGCGCGCACCAACCGATCCCGCGCGTCCGGCTCCCATCGACCCATGCCGCACATCATAAGTGATGCGACCTAGTCCCATCACTCTGCTACGGTTGATGAGACCAAGTCCCATCACTTCGCAGGAGCACTCATGAAGGTCTTCGTCACGGGCGCCAGCGGCCACGTCGGCTCCGCACTGGTCCCCGAACTGCTCGGCGCCGGCCACCAGGTCGTCGGACTGGCGCGCTCGGACACCTCGGCCGCGAAGCTCGACGCCCAGGGCGCGGCGGTTCAGCTCGGTGACCTCGACGACCTGGACGGGTTGCGCAAGGGCGCGGCCGAGGCGGACGCCGTGATCCACCTGGCGTTCAAGCACGAGGAGATGTTCTCGGGCGACTACGCCGGTGCGTCGGCCGCCGATCTCGCGGTCGTCCGGGCGTTCCTCGAAGAGCTGTCCGGCACCGGCAAGGCGCTGATCGGCACCGGCGGCACGCTCTCCTACTCGGGCCTGGGCCACACCGCCACCGAGGACGAACGCGTCCCGGACGACCACAGCCGAGGCACCGCCCGCAACCTCATCATCGACGCGAAGGACGTCCGCGGCTCCGTCGTCGTCCTGCCGCCGACCGTCCACAGTGCACTGGACACGGCGGGCTTCATCCCGTTGCTGGTGCGGATCGCCCGCACCACAGGCATTTCCGGCTATCCCGGCGACGGCACGAACCGCTGGTCCGCCGCGCACACGCTGGACGCCGCACGGCTCTACCGACTGGCGGCGGAGAAGGCTCCGGCCGGTTCGGTGCTGCACGCGGTGGCCGAGGAAGCGGTGACGCTGAAGGAGATCGCCGAGGTGATCGGGCGGAAGCTCGACGTGCCTGTGCAAAGTGTCCCGGACGAGCACTTCGGCCCGCTCGCGATGATGGTCTCGCGGGACGCGCCGACGTCCGGTGCACGCACGAAGGCGTTGCTGGGCTGGGAAACGACGGAACCCGGCCTGCTGGAGGACCTGGAGGCCGGGTTCTACTTCGAAGAGCGCTGAGTCAGAGCTTTTCCCGCCCCCGCAACCACTCCGTGAGGAATTCGCCGGGAGCGTTCTCGCCCGTGCACTCCTCGACAAGGGCCGCGAAAGCACGTGGTGTGGCGTCGTAGTACGCCTCGATCGCCTGCCGTTCGCGTGGACCGCCCTTCTCGTGGGCGGTGTTCGCGATGCGCAGCCAGTAGAAGTCCGGGTCGAGCTCGTCGGCCGCGATCAGGTCCAGCACGCGCGGCAGCAGGTAACGCGCGAAGTTCTCGTCGCCGATCGTGCCGGAATGCAGCCAGTACGTCTCGACCTGTTCCGCCGTCAGTTCCCGCAGCGGAACGGTTGTGAACGGCGCCACGTCCTCCGGTTTGACGCAGTGGTCGCAGTAGTCGACCACTCGGGGACGCGGCGCTGCGAACACCTCGTACAGGTGCTCCATCACTTGCGCGGCTTCGGCTTCCACACGACGAGCGCGGTCTCCTGCCGGATCGGCACGAGGTCTCGCCGGTAGGACGCGTGCACGGCGGCGGCCGCGGAATCGGCCGCCGCCAACGCGTTCGCCAGTTCCTGGGTCAGTTCGGTGACGCGCTGACGCAGCGCGTCGACCTGGTGCTCCAGATCGATGATCCGCTTGATCCCGGCGAGGTTCACGCCCTCTTCCTGGGACAGGCGCTGAACTTCGCGCAGCAGCACGATGTCGCGCATCGAGTAGCGGCGGCCGCCACCGGACGTGCGGCCTGGCGAGACCAGCCCCATCCGGTCGTAGGACCGCAACGTCTGGGCGTGCAGCCCGGAAAGCTGCGCCGCCACCGAGATCACGAAGAACGGCGTGTCCTCATCAGTCCCAGGAGGGAAGGGAAAACCCACCGGACTCACCGCCCTTCGAGCAGCGCGTTCAGATCGCCACGCGGATCATGGTCAGCAGTCACTTCGGCGTACGCCTCGAGCGCCTTGCGGGCGTCGGACGACAGGTTGTTCGGCACCGCGACCTCCAGCGTGATCAGCAGATCGCCGGCCGTGCCGTCCCGCTTCGTGATGCCCTTGCCGCGCGCCCGCAGAACCCGCCCGGAAGCAGTCCCCGCAGGCACCTTCAAGGTCACCTTGCCGTCCAGCGTCGGCACCGTCAACGTCGTGCCGAGGGCCAGCTCGGGGAACGTCATCGGCGCGGTCAGCGTGAGGTCGTTGCCCTGGCGGCCGAAGACGCTGTGCGGGTTGACGTGCACGCGCACGAAAAGGTCACCCGAGGGGCCGCCGTTGCGGCCCGGTTCTCCTTGGCCCGCAAGGCGAATGCGCTGGCCGTCGTCGACACCCGAGGGGATGCGCACGGTCAGGGTGCGAGTGCGGGTGCTGACGCCGTCGCCGCCGCACTCGGGGCACGGGTCGTCGATGATCCGGCCGGTGCCGCGGCAGTCGCGGCACGGCTCGCTGAACGCGAAGGCGCCCTGCGAGCGGGTCACCAGGCCGGAACCCGAACAGGTCGCGCAGACGTGCGGCGTGGTGCCCGGCTTGGCACCGGAACCGCCACAGGTCGTGCAGGCGGCGGGGGAGGACAGGCGCAGTGGCACCGTCGCGCCCTGCACCGCCTCGGTGAAGTCGATGCGGACGTCGGTCTCGACGTCCTCGCCGCGGCGCGGGCGGGTGGCCGAGCCGGCCGTGCCGCCACTGCGACGGTTGAACAGGCCGCCGAGCAGGTCGCCGAGGCCGCCGCCACCGGTGCCCTGGGCCGCGCGGCCGAACAGGTCGTTGACGTCGAAGCCGCCCGCGCCACCGCCGAAGCCGCCCGGGAAGCCGCCGCCACCCGCGAACAGGCGGCGGGCCTCGTCGTACTGCTTGCGCTTGGCCGGGTCCGACAGCACGCCGTAGGCCTCGGAGACCGCCTTGAAGCGGGCCTCGGCCTTGGCGTCGCCGGGGTTGGCGTCGGGGTGCAGCTCGCGGGCGAGCTTGCGGTACGACTTCTTGATCTCGTCCGCCGACGCCTCGGAGGAGACGCCCAGCTCGCGGTAGAAGTCCTTTTCGATCCAGTCCCTAGCACTCACCGGACGTCTCCTCCTCTCGTCAGATCTCTTCGGCCTGCGGCGCTGCGGCGGCAGGCTCGTGGTCGGTCACCGCGACGAGCGCGGGCCGGACGAGCTTGTCGCCGAACGTGTAGCCGCGGCGCAGGACGGCGGTGACGGTCGGGCCGTCGACGTCCGGGGACGTGCTGTGCTGCACGGCCTCGTGCACCGACGGGTCGAACGCCTCGCCCTCGTGCGCGAACGGCTCCAGGCCGGTCTTGGCCAGCGAGGACACGAGCTTGTCCGCCACGGCCTTGAACGCACCGGTCAGGTCGCCGTGCGCGGCGGCCCGCTCGATGTCGTCCAGCAGGGGCAGCAGCTCGGCTGCCACGGACGCCTTCGCGTTGTTGATCACTGCCTCGCGGTCGCGTTCCACCCGCTTGCGGTAGTTCGCGTACTCGGCGGTGAGCCGCTGCAGGTCGGCGGTGCGCTCGTCGAGCTGGGTCTTCAGCTCGGCGGCCACCTCGTCCACGACCTCGGCGACCAGGGGCTCGTCAGAAGCCGGAGCAGCCGTCTCGTCGGCAGCGTGGGCCGGCGTCCGGACCTCACCCGTTTCCGGGTCGATCCGGCGCCGGTCGTTCACGACTACCTGAGGCTGCTCCTCGTCAGGGGCGGCGTGCCTCGGCTCGGTCACTTCTTCTCGTCCTCGTCCACGATCTCGGCGTCGACGACGTCGTCCTGACCGGCCTTGGCACCGGCACCCGCGGCACCCGGCGCGTCCGCACCAGGGGCCTCGGCACCGGCGGCACCCGGCGCGTTGGCGTAGATCGCCTGGCCGATGGCCTGGGACTCGGTCGCGAGCTTCTCGACCGCCGTCTTGATGGCGTTGATGTCGGTGCCCTTGAGCGCCTCGTTCGCCTCGGCGATCGCGGCGTTCACCTTGTCCTTGATCTCGGCGGGGAGCTTGTCGTCGTTCTCCTTGACGACCTTCTCCGTCTGGTAGACGAGAGTCTCCGCCTGGTTGCGGACCTCGGCCTCCTCGCGGCGGCGCTTGTCCTCCTCCGCGTGGGCCTCGGCGTCCTTCACCATGCGGTCGATGTCGTCCTTCGGCAGCGCGGAGCCACCGGTGATCGTCATCGACTGCTCCTTGCCGGTGCCCAGGTCCTTCGCGAAGACGTGGACGATGCCGTTCGCGTCGATGTCGAAGGTGACCTCGATCTGCGGCACGCCACGCGGGGCGGGCGGCAGGCCGGTCAGCTCGAACATGCCGAGCTTCTTGTTGTGCGCCGCGATCTCGCGCTCGCCCTGGAAGACCTGGATCTGCACGGACGGCTGGTTGTCGTCAGCGGTCGTGAAGGTCTCGGAACGCTTCGTCGGGATCGTGGTGTTGCGCTCGATCAGCTTGGTCATGATGCCGCCCTTGGTCTCGATGCCGAGGGACAGCGGGGTGACGTCGAGCAGCAGGACGTCCTTGACCTCGCCCTTGAGGACACCGGCCTGCAGGGCGGCGCCGACGGCGACGACCTCGTCCGGGTTCACGCCCTTGTTGGGCTCGCGGCCGCCGGTCAGCTCCTTGACGAGCTCCGCGACGGCGGGCATGCGGGTCGAGCCACCGACGAGCACGACGTGGTCGATGTCGCCGACGGAGATGCCGGCGTCCTTGATCACGTTGTTGAACGGCGCGCGGGTGCGGTCGAGCAGGTCGGACGTGATGCGCTGGAACTCGGCACGCGACAGCGTCTCGTCGAGGAACAGCGGGTTCTTGTCACCGTCGACCGTGATGTACGGCAGGTTGATCGACGCGGTGGACGAGCTGGACAGCTCGATCTTGGCCTTCTCCGCAGCCTCGCGGATGCGCTGAAGGGCCATCTTGTCCTTGGTCAGGTCGATGCCGTTGGCCTGCTTGAAGCGCTCGACCAGCCAGTCGACGACGCGCTGGTCCCAGTCGTCGCCACCGAGGTGGTTGTCACCGGAGGTCGCACGGACCTCGACCACGCCGTCGCCGAGCTCGAGCAGCGAGACGTCGAACGTGCCGCCACCGAGGTCGAAGACCAGGATGGTCTGCTCCTTCTCGCCCTTGTCGAGGCCGTAGGCCAGAGCGGCCGACGTCGGCTCGTTGACGATGCGGAGCACGTTGAGGCCCGCGATCTGGCCGGCCTCCTTGGTGGCCTGGCGCTGCGCGTCCTCGAAGTAGGCGGGGACGGTGATCACGGCGTCGGTGATCTCCTCGCCCAGGTACGCCTCGGCGTCGCGCTTGAGCTTCATCAGCACGCGCGCGCTGATCTCCTGCGAGGTGTACTGCTTGCCGTCGATCTCATCGGTCTTCCAGCCGGTGCCGATGTGCCGCTTCACCGAACGGATGGTGCGGTCGACGTTGGTGACGGCCTGGTTCTTCGCGGGCTGACCCACGAGGACCTCGCCGTTCTTCGCGAACGCGACGATGGACGGAGTCGTCCTGGAGCCCTCCGAGTTGGCGATGACCGTCGGCTCACCGCCCTCGAGAACGGCGACGACGGAGTTGGTCGTCCCCAAGTCGATGCCGACTGCACGCGCCATTGGAGTTCCTTCCACTAGTACTTGTTGAGCGTTGCTGACTCAAGTTTGCCATCTGCTCAACCTTGAGCCTACCCGACTCAAGCTTTCTGCCTCGACCAACGGCCGGCAAGGTCTGGTTGTTCCCTCAGAACGCGCCGAGGGCCACTCCTCGTGGAGTGGCCCTCGACACATCCCCCTGCTTCGCGCGGCTAGACGGCGGTCACCTTGACGTCGCCGGAGCCGGTGTCGAGCTTGAGCTCGTTCGTCGCCGACGGGTCCATCGGCACGTCGATCTTGCGCCTGCCGCTGCCCGAGTCGCCCGTGACCTTGTACGGGCCTCCCGTCCCCGGCACCCGCACCGTGATGTCGCCGGAACCCGAGTCGAGGCGTGCCGTGCGGGCCGAGACGAAGGTCATGTCCACGTCGCCGGAGTCCGCCGTGGCGGTCACGTCGTTGTCCAGCGCCGTGCCCGTGATGCGGCCGGAGCCGCTGTGGAGCAGCATCTTGCCCTGCACCTGGTCCAGGTCGATGTCGCCGGAGCCCAGGTCCGCGGTGACGCTGCCCTTGACCCTGGAGGCCTCGAACCGGCCAGAGCCGGTGTGCGCCCTGACGTCACCCTTGACGTCGCGCACGTAGATGTTGCCGGAGCCGTTGTCGATCTGGACGTTGCCCGCGATGTTGATCGCCTCGAACTTGCCGGAGCCGACCTTGTAGTCGACCGCGGCGACACCCTCGATCACCGCGTTGCCCGACCCGTTGTCGGGGGACTCCACGGTGATGTCCGCGAACGGCACCTGGACCTCGTAGTTGATCGAGCAGTTGTTGCCGCAGTCGTCCAGCACCAGCGTGGTGCCCTCGATCCGGTGCGCCACACCCGTCGGCCTGTTGTCCTTCGCGTGCTCCACCCTGCGGTGGATCTTCGTCTCCGTGCCCGGCACGTAACGGATCGCCACATCTCCCGAGCCGGCGCGCACCCGCACCGACGTGTACTTGTCCGCCAGCGTGTGATCGTCGGTGAACTCGTACTTCATGATGCGGATGCCACACCCGGAGAGCAGAGCCCCCATCAGCACCGCCACCAGCGCCGTCCTCAGCATGTGCACAAAACTAGAGGTGGCGCGGCTCAGCTACACGGCAGTCAGCCCCCGAAGGCGGGGTGGGGTTGTCCCTACCCGAACTAGACGAGGTCCTGCAGGACCTCGCGCAACGCGGGTGCGGTGCGAGCCGGGTCGTTCAGGAAGCGGGTCGAGGCCAGGACGTGCGCGGGTGCGATGCGCTCCCACAACATGCCGTCGACCGGCACCTCGGCGATGTGCAGCTCCACGCTCTGCGCCCACCGCCCGATCCGCGACTCGATGCCTCGCAGCACGTCTCCGATCGGCAACGCCACCGGAGACTGCACGCGGTGCAGCTGCTCGATACCGCTCTTCAACGCCAGCACGGCGGCGCGGCTGGCGGGCCGGGTCAGCAACGCCTCGGCGTCCTCGGGCGCCGCGGGCTCGGCGCCTCGGGTGCACGCGTCGAGCGCGTCGGACCACCAGCCCGGCCACTCCCGCGTCACCGCGGCGCGATCGACACCCGTGGGCACCCGCACCGGCAGTGGCGGGTCCAGGCCGGGCACGTGCGGCTCGACGTCGACGGACAACGCAAGCGAGTCGCGGACGTAGAGGGCTGCCAGCAGCCCCAGGCTCACCCCGTGGCTGATGCCGGACACGTCTCGCGCGAACCTCATGGCCTCATTGTTCACTCGTTCGAGGAGTGGAATCGTCGCGGCCGCAGATCAAGAAGGACACGATTGGCTCCAGCTCGTCCTCGTCCGGGGCGACATCGGCTATCAGGCCCTGGATCAGCAGCCCGTCGATGGCGGCGAGGAACACGCGGAACGCCACCGGATCGGCGGGGCGCACCACCTCTACGGCGAGGTCGAGCCACCGGCGTGCGGCGGCCTTCAGTTCGGGACGACGACCTGCGAGCAGGTACAACTCGTACTCCGCGAGTGTGCGCGCACGGTTCTCGTTGACCGCACGAGCGAGCGAGCTCGCGATCTCACGGGCGGTGCCGCGGGCGATGATGTCCAGCATGTCGTCGCACAGCTCTTCGGCGACCCACAACAACGTGGCGATCAACAGGTCGTCGAGCGACGCGAAGTAGTAGGTGGGCGCTGTCGTCGGCACGCCGGCTTCGCGCGCCACGCTTCGGTGCGTCACACCGGACACGCCGTCGCGCTCGATCACCCGCAACGTCGCCTCGACGATGGCGCGCCGCTTCTTCTCGCCGCGCGCCTTGCGTCCGTCCATGACCGCGGTCAGTGCGTCCTCCCGAGCTCCAGCGTCACCACGCCCCCGATGATCAAAGCCAACCCGATGACCATCGTGGGGTTCAGGGTCTCGCCCAGGAACTTCCAGCCGATGATCGCCACGGCTGCCACACCGATCGCGGACCACACGGCGTAGGCGACACCCACGGGCATACCCAACTTCAACGCGCGCGAAAGAGCTGTGAAGGCGATCGCGTATCCGACGACGACCACGGCCGACGGCCACGGTCTGCTGAAGCCCTCGGACAGTTTCAACGACACGGTGGCGGCGATCTCCCCGACGATCGCCGCAGCGAGATACAGGTACAACACGGCTGACCTCCAGCGCTGCCCAAAAACAGCAAACACAGCACAACTACTTGAACGATTGTTCCATAAGTTTTTGATCAACTTCCGGGTACTTGACCGGTACGCGAGGAGACACCCGCCACGTCGAAGTGGTTACTCATGAGTAACGTGTCTTAGACTCCCGCCATGACCCTCCAGCTGGTTCTCGGACTCGTCGCCGTGGCGGTGAGCGTCGTCGCCTGGGGCGTGTTCGTCGCCGCCGTGCTGAAGCAGATCAAGATCATCCGGCTCGGCCAGCCGGACGGGACCCGCTTCGGGCCGTTCGGGCCGCGCCTGAAGACGTTGATCGTCGAGTTCGTCGCGCACACCAGAATGGCGAAGTTCCGCTCGGTCGCCCCGTGGCACTGGATGGTGATGTGGGGCTTCCTCATCGGCTCCGCGGTGCTGTTCGAGGCCTACGGCGAGGTGTTCGACCCGCACTTCCACTGGCCGATCATCGGCACGTGGTCCGTCTGGCTGTTGCTGGTCGAGCTGCTGGGTCTCGGCACCGTCGTCGGTGGCGTCGCACTGGCGATCATCCGCCAGCGCAACCACCCGCGCCGCGCCGACCGGATCTCGCGCTTCCAGGGTTCCGACTTCAAGGCCGCGTACTTCGTCGAGGCGGTCGTGATCATCGAGGGTCTCGGCATCCTCGGCGTGAAGGCGTTCAAGCAGTCGAGCGGCCTGGAAGAGGCCCCGCTGTGGACGTCGTTCGTGACGCAGCCGCTCGCTCACCTGCTGCCGTCGGCCGCGATCTGGGTGTCCGTGATGGCGCTGGTCAAGCTGCTGTCCGGGATGATCTGGCTGATCGTGGTCGGCCGGAACCTCACGATGGGCGTCGCCTGGCACCGGTTCTCGGCGTTCTTCAACATCTACTTCAAGCGCGAGGCCGACGGTGGCGTGGCGCTCGGCGCGTTGAAGCCGATGATGTCCGGCGGCAAGGTCCTGGACCTCGAAGAGGCAGACCCGGACAAGGACGTGTTCGGCGTCGGCAAGGTCGAGGACTTCACCTGGAAGGGCGTTCTCGACTTCTCCACCTGCACCGAGTGCGGCCGTTGCCAGTCGCAGTGCCCGGCGTGGAACACCGGCAAGCCGTTGTCCCCCAAGCTGGTCATCACGCAGCTGCGCGACCACATGTACGCCAAGGCGCCGTACCTGCTCGCCGGCGGCTCGCGCGACATGGCCGGTGACGAGGTCGGCCTGGTCGAGGACAAGTACGAGGACTACAAGAAGCGCCTCGAAGGCATCGACGTGCTGGCGATGGCCGAGTCCGAGCGCCCGCTGGTCGGCGGCCCGGACGAGCTCGGCGTCATCGACCCCGAGGTGTTGTGGTCGTGCACGACCTGTGGCGCGTGCGTCGAGCAGTGCCCGGTCGACATCGAGCACGTCGACCACATCGTCGACATGCGCCGCTACCAGGTGCTGATCGAGTCGAACTTCCCGTCCGAGCTCGGCGGCATGTTCAAGAACCTGGAGAACAAGGGCAACCCCTGGGGCCAGAACGCCAAGGACCGCCTGGCGTGGACCGAGGGCCTGGAGTTCGAGGTGCCGGTGTTCGACGGCGAGCTGGGCGACGCGGAGTACCTGTTCTGGGTCGGCTGTGCCGGTGCGTTCGAGGACCGCGCGAAGAAGACCACGCGTGCCGTCGCCGAGCTGCTGCACACCGCCGGGGTCAAGTACACGGTGCTCGGCCCGGAGGAGACCTGCACCGGCGACCCCGCTCGCCGCGCCGGCAACGAGTTCCTGTTCCAGATGCTCGCGCAGCAGAACGTCGAGGTGCTGAACTCGGTGTTCGAGGACCGGCCGGTCGGTCAGCGCAAGATCGTCGTCACGTGTGCGCACTGCTTCAACACGCTGGCCAACGAGTACCCGCAGGTCGGTGGCACCTACGAGGTCGTGCACCACACTCAGCTGCTGAACAAGCTGGTGCGCGAACGCCGCCTGGTGCCGGTCGCGCCGGTCACCGAGGACGTCACCTACCACGACCCGTGCTACCTGGGCCGCCACAACAAGGTCTACGAAGCACCGCGTGAGCTCATCGGGGCGTCCGGCGCGAAGCTGCGCGAGATGCCGCGGCACGAGGAACGCTCCATGTGCTGCGGTGCCGGTGGCGCGCGCATGTGGATGGAGGAGCGGATCGGCAAGCGCATCAACGTCGACCGCGTGGACGAGGCCCTCTCGACCGCACCGTCGAAGATCGCGACCGGCTGCCCGTTCTGCCGCGTGATGCTGACGGACGGCGTGACCGCGCGTCAGGCCGACGGCCAGGCGGGCGCGCACGTCGAGGTCGTGGACGTCGCGCAGATGCTGCTCGAGTCCGTGAAGCGCGGCCAGCCGGCTCCGGCCGCGGACGCCGCGAACGCTTAAGGCACAAGAAAAGGCCCTCTCGGTCCGGTGTGGACCGAGAGGGCCTTTTTTTGGTGAGGTCAGTCGTTGTCGGTGATCTTGTCGTAGACCACGTTCAGCACCCAGCCGGTCAGGGCGACGATGATCGCGCCCCAGAACGCGGGCCAGAAGCCGTCGACGCGGAACGGCAGGTCCAGCTGCTCGGCGAGCCACCCGGTGAGCATGAACAGCAGCGCGTTCACCACGAGCCCGATCAGGCCGAGGGTGACCAGGTAGAACAAGCAGCCGAAGAACTTCACGAGCGGCTTCACGATCGCGTTGACCAGGCCGAAGATCACCGCGACGCCGATCAGCGTGAGGATTCTCGCGCCGGTGGTGCCCTCACCCAGGTCGATGCCGGGGAGGGCGGTCGACACCCAGACCGCCACGGCAGTCAGCAGCACATGCACCAAGATGCCCATGCCGCAGACTAACCGTGGCGGGTCCTATGTGGTCAGGAGCGTCGGCGGCGCGCCACGAAGAACGCGCTCAGACCGGCCGCGAGCAGCAGTGCGCCCAGGCCGAGGAAGCCCAGGGGCGACGCACCCGTCAACGCGAGACCGGTCTTGTTGCCCGCCTTGGCCACGGCCGGGGTGGTCGTGGTGGTCGGCGTGGTGGTCGTCGGCGTGGTCTCCGAGGTCGGGGTCGTCGGCGTGGTGGTGCTCTTCTCCACGACCTTGACCAGCTTGTTCAGCCTGGGCCCCTGGTTCGAGCGGTCGACGTCGGGGTGACCGCCGATGAACGGCCGCACCATCGTGCCCAGCGGGCCTTCCCCTGCGACCGCAGGGAACTCGATCTTCAGGTCGACCGTGACCGACTCGCCGGGGAGCAGTTTGGCGACGGTCTCGTAGCTGCCCGCGTTGCCGAGCCCGCGCACGTTGTCGCTCGCCTTCAAGAACTCCACTGGCCCGTAGACCGCGAACGACAGCGCACCGGGGTTGTCGCCCTTGTTCGTCAGCTTGATCTTGACGTCGGCCTGGTCGCCGACCGTGTACTCGGCCTTGGCGGGCGTGACCGCGAACTCCTCGACCGCGGCGTCGGCCTTGGGCTTGAAGTACCGCAGGTCGACCCGAGTGTTCCCCGCGCCCGCATTCGCCTGACCCGTGAGCCAATCGATGTCGTTCGCGCCCAACGGCTTGGCGAGCGCGAGGCCTTCCTTGACCAGGTCCGGCGCGGTCACGACATACGCGCCCGGCTGCAGCTCGAACCGGAACGAGCCGTCCGCACCCGGCTTGGCGGCGACGTCGATCTGCTTGCCGTCCGCCGTCTTGCCGCTCGCCTTGATCTCGCCCGGCGCCGGATCCTCTGCGTCCTGCTTCACGCCGTCACCGTTGGCGTCGACGAAGCTGAAGCCGTTGATGAAGCTGCCGTGCAGCGCGAAGTCCAGCGTCAGGTTCTCGCTGGTGGGTCGCGCACCCCACGGCGCGTCGAACCCGTCCTTCTCCAGGATGACCATGTAGCGCGGCCCCTTGGGCAGCACCGCCTGGTAGCGGCCGTCCGCGTCGGTGCGGAACTCACCGACTGTTCCGCCGGCGTCGATGTTCGTCACCGTGACGCCGAGGCCGTTCGCGCGGACGGTGTCGCCCGCGTCGTTCTTCTCGTTGAAGTTGTGGTCGAAGTAGACGACGCCCTCGACCGTGATCGTCTCGTCCTGTGCGGAGGCGGGCAGACCCGCTCCCGCCAGCAGGAAGGCGGCCGTCGTGGCAACGGCCAGGTGCTTGTTCACTTGTGTCCCCCAGAAATCATTGCGACAGCAGGTGATCAGGACCGGCGACGGCGCGCCACGAAGAACGCGCTCAGGCCGGCGGTGAGCAGCAGGGCGCCCAGGCCCAGGAAACCCAGCGGCGAGGCGCCCGTGAACGCGAGGTCGTCCTTCTTGCTCACGTTCGTCACGACCGGCGTGGTCGTGGTGGTCGGCGCGGTGGTTTCCGACGGCGAGGTCGGAGCCGACGGCTCGGCGGTGCTCTTCTGCACGACCTTGATCGGCCGGATCTGCACGTTGTTCTTGAACGGGTCGTCACCCCACTTGCTGGGGCGCACCAGGACGTTGACCTTGCCCTCGTTGGTCGCGTCGAGCTTGACGCGGAGCTTCACGTCGAGGCTCTGTCCCGGCAGCAACGGCGACTTGACCGCGAACTCGTCGTAGGTGCCCGGCACGGGTTCGATGCCCTGGCTGTAGGACAGGGTGTTCTTGCCCCACTCGCCGGTCGTGAACGTCGGCAGTTCGGGCGCCTCGCTGTCGTTCGTGATCCGGAACGTCGCCTCGACCTCGTCGCCCACCACGTAGACGTCCTTGGCGGGCGCCAGCTCGGGCATCGTGATCGCCAGGTCGCCCTTGGGGTTGAAGTAGAGGATGTCGATCGGCGCGGACGAGAAGTTCTCGTCGATGTCGTAGACCCTCTTGCCCGTCACCCAGTCCAGCCCGCTGGAGGTCTTGGTGTCCCGCAGTGTGAGCCCGTCCCGGCGGTAGTCGGTCGCCACCAGCTCGTACCGGCCGAACGGCAGGTCCTCGAACGCGAACTGGCCGTCTTCCGGCCGGAGCTCGATCTTCTTGCCGTTCAGCGTGCCCGGCTCGAGACGGTGTTCGCCCTCGTTCGCGTCGAGGGAACCGTTGCGGTTCTGGTCGAGGAACGAGTAGCCGACGAGGTAGCCACCGCGCACACCGAAGTCGACGGTGCCGCCCTCGGTCGTCGCGCGGTTCTTCCCCGAGATCGCGTACCGGCCGCGCACCTCGACGGTCACGACGTACTTGGCCTTGGGCAGGTCGCGGGCGACGTAGATGCCCTTGTCGTCGGTCGTGTACTCACCGACGAGCTCGCCCGTGTCCTCCTTGACGATCTTGATGATCTTCTCGTTCGGCACACCGGGCTCGCCCGGGTTCCGCACCACGTCGCTGTCGCGGTCGAACCACACCAGGCCACCGATGGAGACCTTCTCCTCCTGTGCGGTGGCAGTGCCGGCCACAGGCAGCAGAAGGGCAGCCGTCGTCGCGACGGCGAAGAGCTTTCGCATGTACTTCCCCCAGAAATCCGATAACTCCACTTAGGACATCGGATCTCCGGGGGCACAGCGTTGCGTGACTCCGGTCACACGACTCAGGACTCGTCCACGGTGATCGGGCCCACGTACCAGTTGTTCCCGGTGTCGACCTCACCCGCGAGGCTCTCTCCGACGTGGACGTTGACCGCCTGGAAGCCCGGATGCGACAGCTCGGCGCGAATGGTGATCTCGACGCTCTGCCCCGGCTCCAACGGGTCCTTGAGCGCGTAGCCGGAGCCGAAGGGGATGAAGTTGTCGCTGTGGGCCAGCATCTTGTCCGCCCAGACGCCGAACCAGAGCGACGGCTGCTCCACGACCTCGCCGTGGTTGACGACGGTGAACTTCGCGTCGACCACGTCGCCCACGACGTACGTGTTCTTCCACGGCGTCCAGGTGAAGCCTTCGACCGCGTTGTCACCCTTGGGCGCGGTCGCCCCCGCCGTCCCGGTGACGGCGAGCGCCGCCGCGAATGCGGTCGCCAAAGCGACCGAGAAGTACTTCTTCACGAAAATCCCCCAGTGTGTGGTTGTACCGCAGCCGGTCTACCACAAGCCGGGCCAGGTCGTCCGGAGATCACTCCGACAACGGATAGCCACCCATGTCGCACCCCTCCCTCTCGCGCCAGTTAGCACGATATCGGATAGTACGAGTTCGTAGCAATTACTCCTTGGTGTCCAGCGCGAGCCGCGTGCGACGGTGGGCCGGGCCGAGTTCGCCCGTGAGCACCTCCATGACCTGACGCAGGAGGTCGCGCAGGTTCTCCAGGTCGGCTCCGGGCAACGCGGTGAAGAGGTCCTTCTCGCGCTGTGCCTGACCGGCGACGATGTCGAGGAAGATCGCGCGGCCGGCGTCGGTGAGCGTCGCGGGCAACGAGCGGCGGTCGCTCGGGTCGAGCTCGCGGACGACGAGACCGGCCTTCTCCAGCCGGTCGAGGCGGCTCGTGATCGTCGTCGCCGGGCTCAGCGTGCCGTTGGCGAGCTGCTTGGGCGTGAGCCGGTGCGGCGGCCCGATCCAGAACAGGCGGGCGAGGATCTCGTAGTCGGCGCGGTTCAGCCCGTGCGGCGCTGCGATCTCCGTGGCGAGGAAGTCCAGGTACTTGCTGATCTGGTGCACCCGGTCGACCACGCCCTCGACCACCGGATCGATCGCCGGAACCATGGCCCTCCACGACTCGACCTCGGCATCGGTGTCGTCCGCACCACGGTTGCCCATCACACGATGGTAGTTGTGCCCGCATGCAGAACGGCCCGCGTCTCTCCCGGACGCGGGCCGTTCCGTCTTACCCCCTGGTGATCAGCGTCCCCCCGGAGCAGATCCCAGCCTTAAGACACCGCAGGCCCCGCAGATGTTGCCCCGGCCCGTGAATGTCACTCGAATGGCCCAACGGTCACGCGCTGCGGCGACGAGCACCGAACAGCGCCAGGCCGCCGAGGACCAGCGCGCCGAAGCCGATCGCACCCGTGGCGACGGGGTCCGCACCGGTGTTGGCCAGCGCGGCCGTCCTGACCTCAGGGCCCTTGGGCGCCGGGCGCTGCGGCTGTGGCTGGGCGGGCGCCGCATCGATCTTGCGAGTGAGCACGTTGTTGGACGGGTCGGTGTCGGCGTTGCCGTTGCCGACCTCCCACTTGATCTCGCCGCCGGTGAACCCCTGCTCCACCACGACCTGGGCGCCGAGGGTGAACTCGATGCCGGGGCTCGGCCGCAGGCCGTTCGTCAGGATCACCTGCCGGCCCTGCACGATCGCGCCATAACCGATGTCACCGGTCGTCCCCACGATGCGCAGTCCCTCGGGCAGCGTCAACGTGCCGCTGAGGCTCTCCGGTGCGTTGCCGTTGGCCACCAACGAGCCGACGATGTCCAGGGTGTCGCCCACTTTGAGCGGGTTTTCGTTGGTGACGGCGATCCGCACGGCCTTCAGGTCAGGCCGGAGGGTGACGAACCCGGCGTCGATTCCCTTGAGGTGCTCGCCCTTGCCGATCGTGTAGACGTACGACTTCGTGGTGCTCCAGTCGAATTTGGAGTCGCCGTTCGGCCTCGTCAGCACGAGCGGGTCGCCGGCCTTCCCCGTGACGCTGAGCCCGTACGCGCCGGGCCGCAGGTTGTCGAAGCAGTAGCCGCCGTCCACACCCGTCTCGACGGTCTTGTCCGTCTCCTCCAGGTAGATCTGCCGACCGGCCAGCGCCGGCTCACCGGCCTGGTGCACGCCGTCCTCGTCCGTGTCGCTCCACGCCACGCCGCAGATCGAGCCGCCGCGGACACCGAAGTCGATCACCGCGCCGGCGAACTCCTCGGTGACCTCCACCTTCCCCGTGGTCGGCGTGGTCGCGGCCAGGTCGGCGTCGAAGTAGCTGACCTCGTACGGCCCCTTCTCCGCGGGCAGGACGGCCCAGAAGCCCTTGGCGTCGGTCATGGACAGCCGGATCGCGCCGCTCGGGAGCTTGACGTTGACGCCGGTGTCGGCGATGCCCGGCTCGTTGCCCTGCTGGACGCCGTCGCCGTTGTAGTCGTTGAACACGTGGCCTTTGATGAGTCCGGCCCGCGGTTCGTCCTGCGCGAACGCGGTGCCGGACAGCGCGAGCGGCACGGCGATCAGCGAGGTCGCGACGGTGACGGCGGCAGCCTTGATCTTGAAGCTCATTTCTTCCCCCAGAAGAAATTTGCGCAGCACGGAATAGGGCCGCACATTTGAGTGGATTTCCCTGCCGCTCCCCAGCGGCCGGTCGCCTGTAGAGTCGTTCGAGGGGCAGATGCGGTTGCGCCCGAGATCCAACCGTGATTTTCGCCGGTCAACGCCCCCTGTCAGCGCTGTGGGCCGGTGGGGCGAGGCCTAGAGTGATCGCCATGAGCGAGAAGCCTTCGGACTCGGGCGAAAGCACACTCACCGTCGTCCTGGCCCTGCTGGTGAATCTGGCGATCGCGGTCATGAAGGCCGTCGCGGGCGTTTTGACCGGTTCGGCGGCAATCCTCTCCGAGGCCGCGCACTCGGTGGCCGACACGTTCACCGAGGCGCTTCTGCTCACGGCGCTGCGCCGCTCGGACCGCCCGGCCGACCGCCGGCACCCGTTCGGCTACGGCAAGGAGCGCTACTTCTGGTCGCTGCTGGCGGCCGTCTCGATCTTCGCCTCGGGCGCGATGTTCGCGTTCTACGAGGGTTTCCGCACGGTCTTCGGCGAGTCGGAGGAGCAGACCAGGCCGCTGGTCGGCTACATCGTGCTGGGGCTGGCGTTCGTGTTGGAGTCGATCTCGTGGACGCAGGCGTTCCGGCAGGTTCGCTCGGAAGCCGAGACGCACGGGAAGGGCTTCTGGAGGTTCCTGCGCGAGTCGGACGACCCGACCGTGAAAACGGTCTTCCTGGAGGACTCCGCCGCCCTCATCGGCCTGACCCTGGCCTTCGCCGGCGTGGGCCTGCACCAGCTGACCGGCTCGGCGCTGTGGGACGGCCTCGCGTCACTGGCGATCGGCGTGCTGCTGGCCCTGGTGGCGTACATCCTCGCGCGCACCAACCGCGGCCTGCTGATCGGCCGGCAGGCGGACCCGTCGATGGTGAAGGCGATCTGGCGCCGCCTCGCCGAGGTGCCCGAGGTCGACGCCGTCGTGGACATCCTGACGATGCTGATCGGCACCGACCGCGTCCTGCTGTGCGCCCGTCTGGACTTCGACGACTCGTTGGGCGCCAACGAACTGGAGCACGCCTGCGTGCGGATCTCCGCGGAACTGCGCGCGGAGTTCAGCGACCTCGACGAGATCTTCCTCGAACCGGTGCCGCGCACCGATCCCGATCTCCGGCGCCGCGTGCTCGAACGGTACGGCGACCTGAGCTAGCGGCGCGTGTCGGTGCGATGGAAGTTGAGGTAGGCGCGGCTCGGCGTCGGCCCGCGCTGCCCCTGGTACCGGCTGCCGGCCTGCTTCGAGCCGTACGGGTGCTCCGCCGGGCTCGACAGCTTGAACAGGCACAGCTGGCCGATCTTCATGCCGGGGTGCAGCGTGATCGGCAGGTTCGCCACGTTGGACAGCTCCAGCGTGATGTGGCCGGAGAAACCGGGGTCGATGAAGCCCGCCGTGGAGTGGGTGAGCAGCCCCAGTCGGCCGAGGCTGGACTTGCCCTCGAGCCGCCCCGCCAGGTCGTCCGGCAGCGTCACCATCTCGTACGTCGACCCGAGCACGAACTCGCCGGGGTGCAGCACGAACGGCTCGCCGTCCGCCGTCTCGACCAGGCTCGTCAGCTCGTCCTGCTGCATCGCCGGGTCGATGTGCGTGTACTTGGTGTTGTTGAAGACCCGGAAGAACCGGTCCAGTCGTACGTCGATGCTCGACGGCTGAACCATCTCGACGTCGAACGGGTCGAGCAGCAGACGGCCCGACTCGACCTCTTTGCGCAGATCCTGGTCACTCAGCAGCACCCGGACAGGCTAACCGAGACCTCGGCATGAGGCGTTGCCGCGCTGTGTATGATCGCCTACGAGCTTGAACTTGCGGGTGTAGTTCATTGGTAGAACGACAGCTTCCCAAGCTGTAGAGGCGGGTTCGATTCCCGTCACCCGCTCCACTCGAAGGCCCTCCTCGTGAGGGCCTTCGGCATTTCCGGGACGCCCAGAAGCAAGGCCGGATCTGCCACCTTCGCCGAGCTCTACAACACCTACCTCGGCGAAGACTCGGTCGACGTCGAGCCGACACCCGTGGTCTGCCGGGCCGCTGATCGACGAAGCCAGCGGGCCGGTCATCTACTTCGCCATGCGCTACAGCATGGCGGACGAGGTGTCCGCGCAGGCCGCCGCGATGGCCGCGGATCGAGGGCTGGTGTGCTTCGACCCGCAGCTCGACCAGCTCCGGCCCGCTGCGACCGAGCGGTAGGTCGCGAGCCATGACCAGTGCATCTGGTGCGTGACACAACCGCGCAATCCACGTGCAATTGGGCCCTGGCCAAGCTGTAGAGGCGGGTTCGATTCCCGTCACCCGCTCCACATCGAGGGCCCAGGTCACACCGACTTGGGCCCGCGTTCGTCTGAGCCGGCCATCAGCCGGAGCAGGTCGCGCAGGGCGTGGCGCTGGTCCGCGTCGAGGTCGGCGAGAGGGTTGCGGGCGAAGCGCAGGCGCTCGCGGAGGTCCTTCGCCATCACCGCGCCGTCGTCCGTCGTCACGAGGAGCTTGACCCGCCGGTCGTTCGGATCGGCCTGCCGCTCGACGAGGCCGCGAGCCTGCAGGCGGTCCACCACTCCGGTCAGGTTGGACGGCTCGGCACCGAGGCGCTCGGCCATGCGCCGCATGGGCAGCGGGGCCTCGTCCAGGATCAGCAGGACCTTCACCTGCTGCGCCGTGAGGCCGTGGTGGGCCGCCGCCGAGTCGTACTCGCGGGTGTAGCGGTCGGTGATCAGCGCGAAGAGCTTGATCACCTCCGAGGACAGGGGGTCATCCGCAGACATCACGCACTGGAGCCTACGTGAACTAGTTAACAATAACAATGGTTGACCATGATGGTTATGCACTATAAGTTTTTCCCTGCAACGACCACTTCGACCAGGAGTCCTCACGATGAAGCAGCGCGCAATGGGCACCAACGGACCCGCCGTCTCCGCCGTCGGCCTCGGCCTGATGGGCATGTCCGAGTTCTACGGAGCCACCAACGACACCGACTCCATCGCCACCATCCACCGCGCTCTCGACCTGGGCGTGAACCTGCTCGACACCGCCGACGTCTACGGCGCCGGCCACAACGAGCAGCTGCTCGGCCGTGCCCTCGCCGGCCGCCGCCGCGACGAGGCCGTGGTCGCCACCAAGTTCGGCTCGCGGATCCACGAAGGCAGCTTCACCGTCGACTCCAGCCCGCGGTACGCCAAGGAGGCCGTCGAGGCCTCGCTCGCCCGGCTCGGCCTCGACCACATCGACGTCTACTACCTGCACCGGCGCGACCCGGAGGTGCCGATCGAGGACACCGTCGGGGCGCTGGCCGAACTCGTCGCCGCGGGCAAGATCCGCCACATCGGCCTGTCCGAGGTCAACGCCGACACGCTCCGTCGCGCGCACGCCGTGCACCCCGTCGCCGCGTTGCAGAGCGAGTACTCGCTGTGGGAACGAGGCCTCGAGGCGAAGATCCTGCCCACCGCCCGCGAGCTCGGGATCGCGGTGGTTCCGTACTCGCCGGTCGGCCGCGGGTTCCTCTCCGGCGCGATCAAGGACGTCAGCGAGCTCGCCGCGGACGACTACCGCCGGCACGACCCCCGGTTCCAGGGCGAGAACCTGCGCCAGAACCTGCTTCTGGCCGACCGGGTGCGCGCCGTGGCCGCCGAGGCCGGTGTCACGCCCACCCAGCTCGCACTGGCCTGGCTGCTGCACCAGGGCGACGACATCGTCCCCATCCCCGGCACCAAGCGCGTGAGCTACCTGGAGGAGAACGCGGCGGCCGCCGACATCGAGCTCACCGCGGACCAGCTCGCCGAGATCGAGGCAGCGCTTCCGCCCGGCGCGGCGGCCGGTCTTCGCTATCCCGAACAGCTCATGGACCGTGTCGACAACTGAGGCAGGCATGATCCATGCATCGGAAATGAAAATTCATCTGCGTGAATTGGAATCGTTCACTCGATCAGGTGACGCTTGCCCGGGACAGACGGTTTCGACAGGTAAGAAGTAACCCTCCCGATCGCTCTTTCGATGAAGACGGAGTGCTCGATTGACCGATCGGCCCCGCCTGATATCCGCCTGGTCAGCCCGAATTAACCCTGCGTGACTTTCGCGCATTGTCGGCAACTCCAGGCGGACTGTTTCACCTGCGCGACCGTTGGAGGTGGGATGTTAGTCCTGAGCGGCACGACCTTTCCCATTCAGGAATGGAGTGAGTTGGACTTCGACGCCCTGAGCGCCGAGATGCGGAAGCTCCGCGAGAACGTCGCCGGAGTGACCGACACGGTGATAGCCGCGGCCGACGGAATCCCGATCGTCGCCGACGTCGCGAAGAACCTCGACGCCGCGCACATCTCCGCGCTGGCCGCCAGCGACCTCGGCATCGCCCGCCAGGCAGCGGAGATGAACGGCCTTGGCGCGCTCAGCCAGACCGTGGTGTTCGGCAGCGAGGGGTACATGGCCGTGTACGCCATCGGCCGGCTGTCGCTGCTGGTCGTGCTCGGAGACAGGGGCATGAACCTCGGCCGGCTCCTGCACGAGTCCCGGCCCGTGATCGAACGAGTCGGCGCGATTCTGGCCGCCTAACCGATGACGACGCTCGGTTCATTCTTCACAACCACGATTTCTTCCGCATGGAGGCGTGTCCGCATGCCGTCGAGACACCGGAAAGCGGCCACGTCGTCTCAACCACCAGTCGACCCAGGGAAGTGGATTCTGATGAACATCGATATCGCGTTGAAAGAGGCCATGTCCATCTCCGGCGCGGTCGGTGTCGCGCTGGTCGACTACGACAGCGGCATGTCGCTCGGCACCAGCGGCGGAGGTGACTGGCTGAACCTGGAGATCGCGGCGGCCGGGAACACCGAAGTCATCCGGTCGAAACTCCGGGTGATGGCGGCGCTCGGCCTCAACGACAGCATCGAGGACATCCTGATCACGCTGCACCGCCAGTACCACCTGATCCGGTTGATGAGCGGCGTGAAATCCAGAGGGTCGCTCTTCCTGTACCTGGTGCTGGAAAGAGAGGCGGCGAACCTCGCGATGGCGCGGCACCAGCTCAAGCGCATCGAGTCCGACCTGCAGGTGTAGACCAGCACAGCAGGAGCCTCCTGGCCACGAGCGCGGGGCCAGGGAGCCGCTGCGACCGAACCCGGTGCGTGTCCGCGGGCACACACCGGGTTCGGCTGTTGGGCCCACTCCGGGCGTTTGGGTGAACTGCGCCCGATGTCCGTCACGATTGCATTACACGCCGAAACACCCCAGCAGGTGCTCGCGACGGTGGGTTACACCGCTCGAACACTCCCGGGAGGGGAGCACATGAGCACCGACACCGCAGAAACCGCCGTTCAGCCGCTGGAGGTCACGCCGAACACCGGCGCACCGACGGCGGTCAGCCGCTACTGGCATCTGGGGGACCGGGACTGGCTTTCCGTGCCAGCGCACGGAAACCAGCCGACGGCGGCTCAGCTCGCTTCGTTCGGGTACCAGGCCGCCACGGCTCCGCAGTTCTACGCGAGCTTGGTCGGCAACGCCGGCATGGTGGCCAACTACCGCTGGTGGCATCCCGCCGACAAGGACTGGGTCGACGTGCCCGCCGGGTCGATCTCGGATGCCCAGATGACCGCCAACGGCTACATCAACAAGACGTTCCAGTACTTCGCCTACCCGACGCAGGTGGCGGGAACCGTGGCGATCAACCGGTGGTGGCATCCGGGGGACCGGGACTGGCTGACGTTGCGCCAGGGGGAGATCAGCGACGCGCAGATGACGTCGTACGGGTACCAGAACAAGACGTTCCTGTTCTTCGCCTTCCCCGAGCGCACGCAGAGCTCGCAGATCGGCTACTTCACGCTCGGCACGCCGCAGAAGTCGGTGCTGAGCCCGGCGCCGTGGAGTGAGTCGGGCGACCACCCGCACACGTTCAGCGTGCTGGAGGTGAACCCCACGATGTCGCCCACGATCAACCAGGGCTTCCGGTACCTGGGCTACTACGGGCACCACAACTGCTCGGGTATCGGCATCGCACGGACCAACGACCTCAACAGCGCCGCGTGGACGCAGGCGGCCACCGGGTTGTTCACCAACAGCGGCGAGCGATGGGCGAGCGCGCTGAAGAACCCCGACAACACCATCGGCATCGTGCACAACGTCTTCTACTGCGGAGGCAACCCGGACGGCGGCCGTTATTACATCGTCGGCCACAAGAGCACCGACGGGTTGAACGGCACCGCGTTCACAACGCGCGTGCCGATCGTCAAGGAACAGACGGTGGAGAACGGGAATCCCACGTTGTTCCGCGATCCGGCCGACGGCACGGTGTACCTGTACTGGTTCCGCAACCTTCCTGGCCAGTTCCAGATCCGGGTGAAAAGCGCGGCGAGCTTCGACGCCCTGCTCGCCACCGATCCGGCCGACATCGGCACGCTCATCGCGTTCTCGCCGGAGGTCGTGGCCTCGCCGCAGGTCATGAAGGTCGGCAACGTGTACTACCTGGCGGTGGAGACCCGGGAGCAGAGCGTCTGGAAGACGAGGGTTCTCACGTCGACCAGCCCGACCGGGCCGTTCTTCGAGCTCGCCGACGGGCCTGTGTACGGCAACAACTCTGCCTGCGTGTTCCAGCACGTCTTCGGCACGACGCTGCACACCTGGTACGGCAACGAGGGCGCTCCGAACACCGAGAACTGGACCTTGGACCACGTCTCGGCGCCACTCACCTAGTCGACCGGCAGGCCCCAGGGGCGGCGGTCCAGCTCCACCCAGCCGCCGCCCTGGGCCAGCGCAGCGCGCACACCCGCCACGTGGTCCGCGAACGAGGCGAGGTCGCCGTGCAGCAGTTCGGCACGTTCGACGTCCAACGGGTGCGTGTCGTCGTGCCAGAGGTCGACCGGGAACGACGCCACGAACGACATGGACTGCAGCAACTGCAAGAGAGCCACCGACGGCTGGGCGGACTCGGCGAGGTACGAAAGCCGGATGTCCTCGCACGCCGCCAGCAGGTCGCGGACCTGGCGGATGGCGTCGGCGGGGGTGCCGTCCCAGGACGGGTCCGGGTAGACGCGGTCGCTCAGCTCCAGCCACAGCCGCCAGCCCGCGGCCAGTTCGGCGTCATCTGCAGGAAACCACGTACCCATGCCATCCACTGTGCATGCGGCACCGAGCAGGAGTCTCGTGACGATGACGCACGCCACGGCAACCATCGAGTGATGTGTGCGTCTTGAAGCGCATGACGCAGATGTGGCAAGGGCGAACCGTGCTGCTGAGTCTCGTGGTGGGCCTCGCGACCGGCGTGCTGCTGGCCGTGCTGGCCGTGCCGGCGCTCAAGTACGAGATCGCCGACCACGCCAACCTCGCCACCCGGATCCTGGCCTACGGCTTCCTGCTCGTGCCGATCGCCGTGTTCACGGTCCTCAAGAGCCCGTTCCCGGTCACGCACACGACCGGGCTGGTGGCCGGTGCGACCGCGGTGCTCGCGACGACGGCGCAGACGTACACCGGCACGCCCGTGCCCTACATGTGGCTCGCGGCGGCGACCCTGTTCGGGTGCGCCGCCGCGAGGATCATGAAGAACGAACGGGTTACCGCTACGCCGTGACCTTCTCCGGCTCGTCGGAGGCGTCCGAGTTGAGCGAGTCGAGCAGGATGTCGCGCTCGGTCGACGGCTCCTTCTTCAGGAAGCCGATCGACAGGTAGAGCACCAGCGACAGCAGCAGCGGCCACGAGACCAGAATGCCCTTGGTCACCCAGGCGGCCTTGTTCATCTGCTCGATGTACAGGAACGCCCACATGCCCAGGCCGCCGATCACCGAGGCCATCGCCGCCGTCGAACCGATCTTGCGGAACCACGGCAGGAGGCCGAGCATCAGCGGGATCGCGATCGGGCCCATCGTGGCGGCGACCAGGTCGACCACCACCTTGAGCACGAAGCCCTGGCCTCCCGAGGCGATCGCGATGATCATGCTGGCGCCGATGAAGGTGAACGTCGTGACGCGGGCCAGCAGCAGCTGGTTGTCCGCGGTGAACGTCTTCACCTTCTTCCAGATGTGGGGCAGCATGTCGCGGTTGATGACGGCGGCGATGACGTTCGCGTCCGACGACACCATGGCCATGGTGTGCGAGAAGAAGCCCGCCAGGACCAGGCCGATCATGCCCGCGGGCAGCATCTGCTTGCCCATCTCGATGTACGCGTTCTCCGCCTGCGCTCCCTGCAGGCCCGGCACGATCAGCGGTGCCGCCCACATCGGGAAGAACAGGACGAGCGGCCACACGAGCCACAGCGCGGACGACAGCAGCGCAGAACGCTTGGCCGCGAAGCCGGACGGCGCGGCCATGTAGCGCTGCGCCAGGTTCCACATGCCGCCGTTGTACTCGAGCGTCTTGATCAGGAAGAGCGCCATGAGGAACGTCGACGTGTACGGGCCGGCCAGCGGGTCGCTGTGGCTCTCCGGGAGCTTGTCCCAGATCGTCGCGGGGAAGTCCCAGCCGAGGCGACCGGCGACGGCGAAGAACATCGCGAAGCCCGCGGCCGCCTGGATGACGAACTGGCCGAAGTCGGTGAGCGCGTCGGCCCAGAGGCCACCGAGCACGGAGTAGACCATCGTGACCAGGCCGATGATGATGATGCCCCAGGTGATCGGGACACCCGCGAAACCACGCAGCAGGATCGAGACGGCCGCCCACTTGGCGGCGATGTCGACGACCTTGAGCAACGCACCCGCATACGCCATCACCTGCTGGGTGGGCAGGTTGTAGCGCTTGGCCAGGTATTCGAGCGGCGACTTGACGTCGTGCTTCGCCCGCAACCGGTTCCAGCGCGGCGCGAAGAGGAACGCACCGATGCCGACACCGATGCCGATGGTCAGCGACCACCACACGTAGACCGTGAGGCCGAGCCGATACGCCTCGGAGGCGAACGCGACGAACATGACCGCGCTGTAGCCCGACATGTGGTGCGAGATGCCGGACAACCACCACGGCATCTTGCCGCCTGCCGTGAAGAAGTCGGCGATGTTGTGGACCCGCCCGCGTGACCAGAGCCCGATCGCGACCATCACGAAGAAATAGCCGACGACCACGACCCAATCGAGGGTGCCCATGTGACCTCCTTGCGTGCACACACGTGTGCCCGCGAGAGCACCAGGCCTCATGGCGGCGGAACCTGGCACATCCGCACGGGATATGTGACGTAGGTCTTACGAGACTGTTGCCCCGTGATGGAAGACCTTCGGCGGTCTTGAATCACATTCGTGACCCTTGTTCACCCACGTGAACCTGCTATTCCGCGTCACACGTCCAGGGGAACCACGTCTCACCTCCAGAAGCACGAACGGAGGTGTTGATGCTCCCGCCCAGCCGGCCTGCCCCCGGTGTCGCGCTGATCGACCCCGTGCCGCTGTACCGCGAAGGCCTGTCCGCACTGGTCAAGCGGACCGCCGGCCTGCGCTGGCTCGGCTCGACGGGCGATCTGCACGCCGCCGTTCGCCTGCACGAACGACTGCGCCCGGACGTGCTGCTCGTCGACTCCGTGCTCGACCCGGTGGGCCACCTGGCCCGGCTGCTGGTCGAACGCGACCCGCGTCTGCTCGTCATCGGCCTGGTCCGCGATGCTCACTCGCACGCGAACTACGTGACGACCGCGTTAGAAGCAGGAGTCCGCGGCGTCGTGCCCCGGTCCGCCCAGCCCGAGCAGATCGTCCGGGTCATCGCCGAGACCTGCCGATCACGCGGCTATGTGCACCCCGACCTGCGCCCGCGCGAACGGCCGACGCTCAGCCGGCGCGAGTACGAGGTGCTCACGCTCATCGCGGACGGCCTGGAGAACCAGCAGGTCGCGGACGAGCTCATCGTGTCCGTGGAGACCGTGCGCACCCACGTGAAGGGCATCCTCCGCAAGCTGAGCGCGCGCGACCGGACGCACGCGGTCTCGCTCGCCTACCGATCAGGCCTGCTGATCGGCCGCCCAGCCGTGCTCGAGTAACCCGAAGACCTCGTCGGCCGCCCGCTCGCGGTCCGGCTGATCGAAGATCACGTCGCGCGCCTCCAGGGCGAAACGGGCCAGCGCGGCGCACCTGACGTCGCCCTCCGGCGCACCGATGTCCGCCGCGATCACGCGCGCCAGCGCCTCCTGATGGCGCATCCACATCCGGTGCCCGTATGCGCGCAACGCCGGCGTCGTCCGCACCAACCGCTGGAAGTCGACGAACAGCGGGTGGTCCGCATGTCCCTTGGCCGCGGCCACGAAGTGGTCCCGCAGCGCCTGCGGGATCGACTTGCCCGCCGGACGGCCGCGCACCGCGTCGAGCAGGGCGGCCTCCTGCTCCTCGTCCTCGTCGAAGAGCAGCGACTCCTTGCTCGGGAAGTGCTTGAACAGCGTCGTAACCGACACGTCCGCGCGGTCGGCGATCTCCTTCACACCCACGTCGTCGAACCCGCGCGCCATGAACAGCTCCAGCGCCGC
This sequence comes from Lentzea sp. NPDC006480, assembly GCF_040611995.1. Lineage (NCBI taxonomy): Bacteria > Bacillati > Actinomycetota > Actinomycetes > Pseudonocardiales > Pseudonocardiaceae > Lentzea > Lentzea sp. NPDC006480. Next base: position 31,260 of record NZ_JBEXPJ010000029.1, on the reverse strand, counting down.
GTCGGCGATCGACTGACGGGTCTGCAGCTTCTTGCGCTCACGGCGGCCGAGTTCGGTCACGACCAGGATCCTACCGTGCGAGTTGAGCCACTTCAAAAGTGTAGTCATTGCACTTTTGAAGTGGATACGGTTTCATCGATGACATGACCACACCACGCATCGCCATCGCAGGGGCCGGACTCGGCGGCCTCACCTGTGCCCGCGTTCTCCAGCTGAACGGCTTCGAGAACGTCACCGTCTTCGAGCGCGAAAGCTCGCCGGAGGCCCGCCAGCAGGGCGGCACGATCGACCTGCACGCCGACAGCGGCCAGGAGGCCATCCGCGCCGCCGGACTGTTCGACGAGTGGCGCGCGCTCGCCCGGTTCGAGGGCCAGGAGCAGCGCAAGGTCGACCCCTTCACGGCCGAGCTGATCGAGCACGAACCGCCGGAGGGCGACTTCCGCCCGGAGATCGATCGCGGCCAGCTCCGCCGGCTCCTGCTCGACTCACTCGCACCTGGAACTGTCAGCTGGGGTCTGGGCATCAACTCGGCCGAACCCGGCGAGATCACGTTCCTGGACGGCTCGACCGCCGGGTTCGACCTGGTCATCGGCGCGGACGGCGCCTGGTCACGGGTTCGCCGGATCCTGTCCGGCGCGACCCCGCGGTACACCGGCGTGATGTTCGTCGAGACGCGCCACGACAACGACCGGCAGCTGCTCGACCTGACCGGCCAGGGCACGATGGTGGCCGACGAGCCCGGCCTGATGCTGTGGGCCCAGCGCAACAGCGGCAATCACATTCGCGCGTACGCGTGCATGCGCGCGCGTGAGGATTGGAAGCCCTCCAACGCCGAACTGCTGGAGCTGTACGCGGACTGGCATCCGTCGCTCCGGAGGTTCTTCGCGGGCGAGCTGATCCACCGGCCGTTGTACGCACTGCCCGTACCCCACACGTGGGAACACACGCCGGGCGTAACGCTGCTCGGCGACGCGGCCCACCTGATGCCGCCGCTGGGTGTCGGCGCGAACCTCGCGATGGAGGACGCGGCCGACCTGGCACTCGCGATCGTCCGCGACGGTGTCCGAGAGGGTGTGCGGACCTACGAATCTGTCATGTTGCCGCGTGCGATCGACGCACAGGAGCGCACGAACGCGGGACTGCTGGACATGGTTCCCGATCGCCCGATACGCGTCTGACCGGCTCTCATGCCCGATTCAGGTCACTGGGAGGACTGTCTACTTCGCCACCAGTGGGTGGTCGCCCTTGCCGGGGTTACTGTCGAGTAATACTCTGTTGTTACCGGTCAGTAGGCGACCCCGCCGCGACCCTGAGGAGTGAGCTGACGAGATGGGCCACTACAAGAGCAACGTCCGGGATCTCGAATTCAACCTGTTCGAGGTCTTCAACGTGCAGGACCACCTCGGCAAGGGGCCGTTCGAGCAGTCCGACGAGGACACCGCGCGCGGCGTTCTGGCCGAGATGAAGACGCTGGCGGAGGGTCCCCTCGCGGACTCGTTCGCCGACGCCGACCGCAACCCGCCGAAGTACGACCCGACGACCTTCTCGGCGACCCTGCCGGAGTCGCTGAAGAAGTCGTACCAGGCGATCTGGGACGGCGAGTGGTACCGCATGTTCCTGCCCGAGGCGCTGGGCGGCTTCGGCACGCCGCCGTCGGTCGCCTGGGCCGCGTCCGAGATGATCCTCGGCGCCAACCCGCCGATCTACATGTACCTGGCGGGCCCGAGCTTCGCGACTGTCGTCTACAACAACGGCACCGAGCGCGACCAGCACTGGGCTCAGATCATGATCGACCGCGGCTGGGGCGCCACGATGGTGCTGACCGAGCCGGACGCCGGTTCGGACGTCGGCGCCGGTCGCACCAAGGCCATCAAGCAGGACGACGGCTCCTGGCACATCGAGGGCGTGAAGCGCTTCATCACGTCCGGTGACCAGGACCTCACCGAGAACATCATGCACATGGTGCTGGCGCGTCCCGAGGGCGAGGGCATCGAGGCCAAGGCGGGCACCAAGGGCCTGTCGCTGTTCCTCGTGCCGAAGTTCCACTTCGACCCGCAGACCGGTGAGCTGGGCGAGCGCAACGGCGCCTTCGTGACCAACGTCGAGCACAAGATGGGCATCAAGGCGTCCACCACGTGCGAGCTGACGTTCGGCCAGCACGGCGTCCCCGCCAAGGGCTGGCTGCTCGGCGAGGTGCACGACGGCATCGCGCAGATGTTCGACGTCATCGAGTACGCCCGGATGATGGTCGGCACCAAGGCCATCGCGACGCTGTCGACCGGCTACCTGAACGCGCTGTCCTACGCCAAGGAGCGCGTCCAGTCCGCCGACCTCACCCGCATGACGGACAAGACCGCCCCGCGCGTCACCATCACCAACCACCCGGACGTGCGCCGCAGCCTGATGCTGCAGAAGGCGTACGCCGAGGGCCTGCGCGCGGTGTACCTGTACACCGCGACGTTCCAGGACAAGGTGATGCTCGGCGGCGACGACGCCAAGCTCGCGGCCCAGGTCAACGACCTGCTGCTGCCGATCGTCAAGGGCGTCGGCTCGGAGCGCGCGTACGAGCAGCTGGCGCAGTCGCTGCAGACCCTGGGCGGCTCGGGCTTCCTGCAGGAATACCCGATCGAGCAGTACATCCGCGACTCGAAGATCGACTCGCTGTACGAGGGCACCACGGCCATCCAGTCGCTGGACTTCTTCTTCCGGAAGATCATCCGCGACAAGGGCCAGGCGCTCGCGTTCATCAACGGCGAGATCCAGTCCTTCCTCGACAACGAGGGCGGCAACGGTCGCCTGAAGGAGGAGCGCGCGCTGCTCAAGCAGGGTCTCGAGGACCTGCAGGGCATGCTCGGCTCGCTGGTCGGCTTCCTGACCTCGTCGCAGGAGGACGTCCGCAACCTCTACAAGGTCGGCCAGAACTCGGTCCGCCTGCTGATGACCGCGGGTGACGTGCTCGTCGGCTGGCTGCTGCTGCGCCAGGCCGAGGTCGCGCTGCAGAAGCTCGATGGCGCCTCCGCGAAGGACAAGTCCTTCTACGAGGGCAAGATCGCCGTGGCGTCGTTCTTCGCGAAGAACGTGCTGCCGGAGCTCACCGCCCGCCGCAAGATCGCGGAGTCCACGGACAACGCGCTGATGGACATCGACGAGAGCGCCTTCTAGGACTCGCTCTTCTCGAACGGACGACGGGTCCTCGCACCTCCTGCCCGAGGTGCGAGGACCCGTTTTCAGTTCTCTGTCAGCCCTTGAGCGCGCGGGCCGCCACGAAGCAGTAGACGCCGAACGCGGCGATGCCGATCGCGACCGCGCTGAGCAGGAACATGCCGTAAGGCTGTTCCGCCAACGTGTGCAGGGCCTTGTCCAGGCCACCGGACTGCTCCGGATCCGCCTTGATCGCGGCAAGCCCGATCAGGACACCGATCACGCCGTACGCGACGCCCTTGCCGATCCAGCCGATTCGGCCGACCGGCTCGATCCACGACGGTGCGCGGCCCATGTCGAGGTCCTTCTCGAAGGACTTCTTGATGCCTTTGTAGACGATCACGCCCGCAGTGATGATCACGCCGATCGCAATCGCGCCGACGATCCACTGGCCGCCCGGCCACGAGAGCACCTGCGCGGTCAGTTCCTGTTGCTGCTGCGTCTGATCGCCGGTCTTGCCGCTCGTGGCGTACTTGAACGCACCGAACGCGATACCGCCCGAGGTGATGGCGCGTGCGGCGGAACCGATGCGCTTGGAGATCCGCTTGCGCTGCTTGGTGACGTAGGAGTAGCCGACGAAGGCCAGCAGCAACTGCCAGAGCGAGAAGAAGACCAGGCCGATGCCCACTGCCCACAGCAGCCAGGCACCGTTCTGCGCGAGCTCGGTCAGCGCGCCCTTCGAGTCCGTCCGCTCGGCGTCGCCGCCGAACGCGACCTGGAGCGCCAGCCACGCGATGAGCACGTGGACCGCCCCGTACACAACCATCCCCACCCGCCCCAACGTCTGGACGACGGGACTTCTTCGCGCCTCGTTCGCAACAGTGGCCACGAAGGGGTGAATACCCCCGCGTGGCCACTGTGAACCGAGCTTTGTCTCAGCCGCCTGCCGGCGGCTCACAGACGATCTTGAACTGCGGGTCGTAGCGGACCGTGCGCGACTCGCTACGGGACTGGCCGGTGCGGCGGTCCTTGATCGTGCGGGTGTCCGTCACCGAGAAGCCGGGAGCGCCGTTGCTCGGCGAGCACCCGGCCTTGCTGACCTTCTTCTCCTGCGGCTGGGTCGGGTTGAACTCGGCGCTGGTGGAGCCGGTGACGTCGTAGTTCTTGGTGCCCCAGAGCCTGATCGTGATCGTCGAGCCGGTCCAGATCGTCTGGATGGCGACACCCGTGTCGTCCGGGTTCGTGAACGCGATGTCGATCAGGCTGTTGCCGTTGGTGTCCATGAACACCGTGGCTTCCCGGCCCTTCGGGTACCGCGTGATCCAGTAGCTGTGCTCGCGGTGGCCCGCGTCCTTCATCCCCGCGACGTAGGACGCGTTGTACAGCGTGGTCGCGAACTGCGAGATGCCGCCACCGACCGCCTTGTCCGGGATGCCGTCGTTGATGATGCCCGCCTCGACGTAGCCCTGCGCGGTGCCGCGGGGGCCGGTGTACTTGTTGAGGCTGAACGTCTCGTGCGGCTTCACGATCGCGCCGTTGACCTTCTCGGCCACGACCCGGATGTTGACGCCGGAGGCAGCGGCGAAGCCACCGGTCTGGAACTCGCCGATGACCTCCTTGATGCCCATCTTGTTCGCCTGCTCGGTGGTGACCTTGGCGGGCGTGTGCTTGTACTCGAACTTGACCTCGCGCGCGTCCGTCTTCTTCAGCGTGTCGAAGTACGGCTGGAGGTTCTTGTCCCAGTCGAGGTCGAGGCCGTCGACGGACTCCTTGACGGTCGGCTTGCCGCCCTCGAAGACGATCTCGGCGTCCTTGCCCTGCTTGACCGTGTCCTTGAGCTGCGGGCCGACGGCCTCGGCGAGCTTGTCCTTGTTCGGCTTGACGTTCAGCGTGCCGCCGTCGCCGGGCTCGAACGCCAGCGTGCCGGCGATCTGCTCGGGCGTGAGGTTCGCGTCCTTGCCCTCGCCCTTGATCTTGACCGGGCCGGACACCGCGGCCTTCACCACGTCGTTGAGCGCCTTCTCGACGCCCTCCTTGGTCGTCTTGACCGGGGTGAAGTCCATCGGGACCTCGACCGGGCCGCCGGACGCCCAGTTGGAGACGACGGCGCCGACGGCCTGCTCGGCCTTCAGCTTCTGGCCGTCGTGCGGCTCGACGGCGACCGGGGTGGCGCCCTCGAACTTGATGGTGCCCTCGACCGGCTCGTGGTCGATCTTCGGCCGCAGGGCCTCCAGCGCGCCGCTGACCTTCTCGTCGTCGCCCTTCGTCGCCACACCGACCTCGCGGCTGGTGAAGAACGAGGTGACGCGCGTGATCGGGCTGAGCGGCTGGCTGCCCGCACGATCGATCGTGGCGTTCCAGTCGAGCTCCAGGCCGGCTGCCTTCGGGTCGAGCTCCGCCGTGACGTCGCCGGCCTTGAGCGCGACCGGCTTGCTCAGGCGCGGGCCGATCTCGTCGCGGAGCTTCTTCTCGGCGTCGCTGTGGCTCAGGCCGCCGACGTCGACGCCCGCCACGGTCACGCCGCGCGGCACGTTGCCGCTGGAGACGAGGATGTCGAGGCCGTAGAGCAGGCCGAACGCGCCGACGACGGCCGCGGCCACGATCAGGGCCTTCTTCTTGGTGTTCTTCGGCTGTGCGTCGTCCTCGCCCGGCTCGATCATCACGGGTCCGTAGACACCGGAGTCCTCCGGCTCGGGCAGCGGCGCCACCGGTCGCATGTACTCGGTGGCGTCCTCGCTGGCGGGAAAGCCGACGCCAGGCACGGCCGCGCTGATGGTCGGCTCGTGGCCGTCCGGTTCCTCGGACGGCCACGCGTCGCTCGGCGCGGCGCTCACGGGCGCGATCTTCGTCGTCTGCTCGGAGGCGGTGCCTCGCGCGTTGACCGGCGGCATCGCTCTCGTCTTGTCAGCGTCGTACGGCACAGCTCTCCCCGTTGCCCTGTCTCTGAACTGAGGCGGCGTATACGTGTGTAGCTATCAGGCCAAGATCACGAACCGGCGGCTCACAGGTACAGACCAGTACCGTGCTCGGTGAGCTCGCTGGCAACTGCGTGGAGATCGCGTTCCCTCATCACGAGATACGTGGCGCCCTGCACCTCGACCTCAAGCTGATCTTCCGGGTTGAACAACACCCGGTCGCCGACCTTCACGTGCCGCACGCTCGTACCCACTCCGAACACGCTGCCCCACGCCAACCGCTTGGCCATGTTGGCCGTGGCGGGGATCACGATGCCTCCGCTGGATCGCCGCTCGCCGTCCTCCGGCGAGATGCGGACCATGACGCGGTCGTACAGCATCTGGATCTCGAGCTTGACATCAGGCACCCGCAGAGTCTACGTGGCCGCCGGAGGTGCCTCGTCCATGCCGCCCATGAGCAGTGGCAGCCGGGCAGGTCCATCGGTGACCACTCGAACCGGTACGCCCCAGTCCTGCCTGGTCAAGCGACAGACCGGGTGTTCGTCGGCAGGATCGTCACTGCAACTGGCGGCCTGCGCTACTACGTGCAGGACCCCGTTCGTGATCTGATCGTTGATCCGCAACACCCGTACCAGTTCGGTGCTGACGCCGGCGCCCTCCAGGATCAGGTCTTCCGGCGAGCTGGTGATCTCCAGGCGGGTGCTCGGTCCGTACCTCTCGTCCAGCTTGGTGCCGGTCGGCGGGGTGAAGATGACCGCGAGCTCCAGGTTTCCTGGCGCGATGTCCGTGCTCGGGCGCTTGACCGCGTGCTCCTGGCCGTCGATCTTCGTGGCGGCCGCCGAGAAGCGTTCGAGCCGGTGGGCGGCGCTGGCCACGACCACGAGCTCGTTGTCGATCTGCAGGGCGTCGGACGGTTCGGCGATGTCCGTCGCGACGGTGGTCAGCGCGTTCGTCTCGGGGTCGTAGCGCCTGATGGCGTTGTTGTAGGTGTCCGAGATGGCGACGGAGTGGTCGTTCAGGACCGTGACGCCGAGCGGGTGCTGAAGCAGGGCTTCCTCGGCGGTTCCGTCCTTGTGACCGAACGCGAACAGGCCCTTGCCGATGACCGTGGTGACCTCGCCGTTCTCCAGGTAGCGCAGCGCCGACGTCTCCGAGTCGACCATCCAGAGGCGTTTTCCGTCTGCCGCGAGCCCGGACGTCTGCGCGAAGAAGGCTCCTGCGGCCGGGCCGTCGTTGATGCCTTCGACGGTGGTGCCCGCGAGCCTGCTCGTCGTGTTGGTCTCGGGGTCGAAGAAGCCGAGCGTGTGGTTGCCGGCCATGGCGATGGCGACGCCGCCGTTCCACCACGCGACGTCCCACGGGCTGGTGAGGTGGATCTTGTCGGCCGGCCCGTCGGTCTCGCCGTCGCGCCACTGCTCGCCGGTGCCCGCGATCGTGGTGACCTCGCCCGTTGCCAGGTTGAGGCCCCTGAGCAGGTGGTTCACGGTGTCCGCGATGACGACGTCGTAGCCGTGGGTGTTGGGGACCAGGGTGAGGCCGGCGGGCTCGGAGAAGCTGGGGTCAAGGCCGTCTTCTTTGCCGCGGTCGCCGGTGCCGATGCGGCGGATGACGGTCTCGCCGTCGGCTTCGAGCTCGACGATGCCGTGGTGCGCCGAATCGCTGACCAGGATCGTGTTGCTCGGCGTGACGATCGCCTTCGCCGGGAACCTGAGCGTGGTGTTCTCCGGCGTGGGGGCGACGTACGGGCCGGTGCCGCGGTGCAGCGTGCCCTTCTCCTCGTGCTCTCGTCTGAGCTCCGTGATGATCGTGTTCAGCGCCTCGACATGGCCCTCACCTGCGGCGACGTGAACGATGTAGCCCTCGGGGTCGATCAGGACGAGCGTGGGCCAGGCCTTGACGGCGTAGTGCTGCCACGTGGTCAGCTCGGGATCGTCCAGGACCGGGTGATGCACCTCGTAGCGCTCGACGGCCGCCTTGAGCGCGTCGGCGTCGGCCTCGTGGACGAACTTCGGCGAGTGGACGCCGATGGTGACGAGGACGTCCTCGTGTTCCTTCTCCAGGGGCCGCAGCTCGTCGAGGACGTGCAGGCAGTTGATGCAGCAGAACGTCCAGAAGTCGAGCAGCACGATCTTGCCGCGCAGGTCCTTCAGGCTGACCTGTTCGCCACCGGTGTTCAGCCAGCCGCGTCCGACCAGCTCAGGGGCGCGGACACGGGCACGGCGCTTCACAGTCGTCACGTCCCGATCCAACACTGTGGAACGAGGTGTCCATTCCGGGGTCCATCATGTGGACGGCAGTTTGAGACCTGGCTTCTCGCCGTCGTCGAACACCGGCGCGACCCTGATGACCGCCTCGGACAGGTCGACCTCGCCGCCCGCGAACCGAGCCCCGCGGAACGACACCTCACCGCCGTTGAACTCGGCACCCTCGAACCGGACCCGGCCGCCGGTGAACGACGCCTTGTCGAAGGTCACCCTGGCTCCGTCGAACGTGGCGCCGCCGAACCACACCTCGCCGCCGCTGACCGACATTCCGTCGAACGAGATCCAGCCGCCCGGAAAGCGCGCCAGGCTGAGGAAGAACGTCCCGGACGGCACGCGGATGCCCGAGAAGTCCGCCGAGCGGAGCACTGCGCGGACGAGGTCGAAGTCGTAGCCCTGCCAGCTGACCGGTGCGCCGTCGCGGAGATGTCGCGCGATCACACTGGTGATCGACAGGCGTACCTCGGACTCGGCGTCGTGGTACCACTCCGACTCCAGTGACGGCTCGTAGTGGACGCGCAGGTACGCGCACAGGACGTCGATGCAGACCTGGCGTTGTTCCGGCCACTCGTCAGCCAGTGAGGCGAGTGCGTAGACGCCGGCCAGGCGGACGGTCGGGGACTCGTTGCCGATCTGGTTGCAGGCGGCGCCGAAGCGTTCGTTGAGGAGCTTCAGGTGTTCGCGGGACTCGGCGGACTCGGTCACCCGTTGCCTGCGGTAGGCGACGACCAGCGCGACCACGCCGCCGACGCCCGCGACCACGGTCAGCGCGACCTTGATGATGTCCAGCCTGGGCGCTTGGGTCGTCGGGAAGCCGACGGCCGCCCACAGCAGAGAAGCGGCTGCAGCAAAGACAGTTAGACCGATCAGCACAACGAGACCTATGTGCTTTTTGATTGACCACAGCTGCCCGGAATCCACGATGATGGAAGGTAACCGCCCACCTGAACCTTTGCGCTGTGTTTGGCGTAGAGGACCCCGGGAGGTGCGTGATGGTGGAGTACCTGGTGGTCGGTGCGGGTCCGGCGGGCCTGCAGATGGGGCGCTTCCTGCACCGGGCGGGCCGCGACTACGTGATCGTCGAGGCCGGTTCAGAGCCGGCTGGTTTCTTCCGCGAGTTCCCGAGGCACCGGGTGCTTTCCACGGACGACAACTCGCTGTTCGACGGGGTGCCGTTCGCGCGGTACAGCAAGCGGGCGTTTCCTGATGCGGACGATCTGGTGCGGTACCTGGAAGACTTCGCGCGGCCGTTGAACGTCCGGTACAACACGCGGGTCAGCGACTTGGGCCAGGCGCGGCACATCATCCTCGCCACCGGCAAGAAGCCTTACCTGCCAGGCATTCCGGGGATCGAGCACGCCGAGACGTACGCGAGTGCCAGTACTGACCCGACCGAGTACGCCGGGAAGCGGGTGCTCATCATCGGGCGGGGGCACAGCGCGTTCGAGACGGCCGACAACATTGCGGGCACGGCACGGCTCACGCACACGGTCGGGCGGACTGTGCAGCGGATCGCCAAGGACGGCAACGAGTTCGTGGCGACGATCGACGGCACCGGGGAGCTGCGGTACGACAAGGTGATCGTGTGTGCCGGGTTCAGGAGGGACACGAGCCTCGACGTGCCGCACGCGCACATCATCACGGGTGACTCCATCAAGGCCATCCGGCATGCGGCGCGGGCGTTGCACCGGACGTTGGAGGCCGAGCACCACGGAGTGCCGTGGCCGCACCGGAAACTGCGGAACCGGCCCGACTCGCTGGCCGCGACGGTTGCGGACAGGGCGCGGCAGATTCCGGAGGGACTGGCGGATGTCGTTGTGCCGCAAGGACAGCACGCGCTCATCTACGACGAGATGCCGTCGAGCGAACGGAACGGGTTCGTCGTCACGCGCACACAGGTCAGGCACTACCGGAAGAACGAGCTGATCGCCGTGGAACGCCGGCTGCACCGCAAGCCGCTGGAGAGGTTCTTCTCGCAGCAGCTCGCGGTGCCGTGCATCGCTTAGGACTCCTGACAAAAGCGGTAGCCCTGACCTGCTGGAATGTGTGTGCATCAGCCTTCGTTGATGCTGCGGGAGGAGTGAGACAGTCGGCCGGCGCAGCGCCGACGTCGGATTGCAGCGGCATGTGAGCCCTCCAGGATCGCCTTCTCCCAGTCGGCAGAGCGGTGCGCGCTATCTGCGCCGCCAAGGGAGCTCAGCCTGATAGTCGTCCTCGTGGGTGAGACCCTTGATGATGGCCTCGCCGATCTCTGCGAACTGGCGGACCTGGTCAGGCGTGAGGTGGTCGAACATCGCCCGGCGCGCCGCCGCGACGTGACCGGGGCCTGCGGCGGCGAGGACGGCGAAGCCTTCGTCGGTGAGCACTGCGAGTTGGCCGCGCTGGTCCGTCGGGTCGTCGGTGCGTCTCGCCCAGCCGCGTTTTTCCAGCGCCGATAGTGCGTGCGAGAGCCGGCTGCGGGTGACCTTCAGGTGCTCGGCGAGGTCACTCATCCGCAGCGCCCGGTCGGGGGCCACGGACAACCGGCTGAGCAGGTTGTACGTCGCGTGCGACAGGCCGGCGTCCCGTTGCAGCTGCCGCTCCAGGTAGTCGCCCAGCAGCGTTGACAGGTCGATGTATGCCAGCCAGGCGCGCATCTCCTCCTCGGAGAGCCAGGTGGTGTCGCTCACCACACCAGCATATCCGGAGGTTTGAACTCTCAAACAAATGGGCCTATCGTCGGCCCGGATGTTTGAGGTTTCAAACTCTTGAGAGGTGTCATGAGGTTCACCAGGAAGGCCGGGACCGCGCTGATGGCGGCCGTCGTGGCGGTGGGGGCGAGCTACGCCGTCGCCGATGCGAACACGAAGGCGGCGGCTGGCGAGTCGGGCGAGCAGGCAAAGTTGCAGGCGCTCTACCGCGAGGCTGAGGCCGATGGCGGCGAAGTGACCGTCTACATGGGCGGCGACAAGCCGGGACAGTGGGATTTCATCGCCAAGGCGTTCGCCGCGCAGTTCCCCGGCGTCAAAATCCACCTGGTCACCGATCTGAGCAAGATCCACGACGCTCGGATCGACAACCAGATCGCCACCCACGACCAAGTGGCTGACGTGGCCGTGCTGCAGACCGTGCAGGACTTCGACCGCTGGAGGAGCGCCGGCCAGTTGTTGAAGTACCGGCCCATCGGCTCCGACGAGGTCTTCGACAACGCCAAGGACTCGCAGGGCTACTGGACCGGCGTGTTCTACGGCGCTTTCGCCGACATGGTGAACACCAAGGCGGCCGGGTCGGATCCGTCGGCGTTCACCGCGGCCGATCTGCTGAAGCCGGAGTTCAAGAACAAGCTGATCTTCACGTACCCGAACGATGACGACGCCGTCCTTTACGACTTCAAGCTGACCGTCGACAAGTACGGTTGGACCTGGCTGCGTTCCGTGGTCGCGCAGAACCCCGCGTTCGTGCGCGGCACGCCGTTTTCGGCCGGACCCGTGGCGGCCGGGGACTACCTGGCGACGCTCGGCACGGCGGGCGATCCGACGCCGAACGCGACCATGATCTTCCCGGCGAACGACCCGTTCAACAGCTGGGTGCAGCACGGTGCGATCTTCAAGAACGCTCCGCACAAGGCCGCCGCGAAGCTGTTCCTGAGCTGGCTGACGTCGCGGACGGCCCAGCAACAGCTGATCGCTCCGTGGACCTGGTCGGTGCGCAAGGACGTCGCCCCACCGGCCGGGCTGCGGCCGCTGGCCACGTATCACCAGACCGATGTGGCGGGGTTTCAGGCGTTCATGAGCGACCGGGACGCGGTGGAGCGGTTCCGCTCGCAGGTGCAGCTCTACGTCGGCCAGGTCGTCGGTCCGGACCCGGCCGACCCGACCAACACCCTCGGATTGACTCCCGGCAAGTTCTGACCGGGCCCGGTTCCGGGTGGGCGCCGACCACAGGGCTGGCGCCCATCGCCGTGGCGGGCCCACGCTTGCCGCGCACCGGCGGGATCTGGTCGATCAGCGGCATCAACTGGGTGACGTCGTTGCGGTTACCACCGGTCAGCGAGACGGCCAGTGGGATGCCGTGTCCCTCGGTGATCAGGTGGTGCTTCGAGCCCGCTCTGGCGCGGCTCGATCCGCGCCCACAACTCGTCGGACACGACTCAGGGAAGCTGCTCGCCCTTCCTCACACCAAGGTCAACACACCAATGATCGGCAGCAGTCCAAGATCATTGTGTTAGGAGCTCTCAGGCCGGAAGCGTGCGCGCGAGGAACTGAGCGGTCTTCTCCCAGGCGCGACCGGCGGCGTCCTCGTCGTACCAAGGAGCCAGGTGGTTGAGGAACGCGTGACCCGCGGGCTCCAGGGCGATCTCGGCGCCCGGATGTGCTTCCACCGCGTCCGCGACCTTCTGGTACCCCGTGATGAACGAGTCCTCGGTGCCGAAGTGGAACAGGATCGGGCAGGACACCTGGTCCAGCGTGGCGATCTGGTCCGGGACGCCCGAACCGTAGAACGAGACGGCGGTGTCCGGGTCGGAACCGACGGCCGCCGCGTACGCGAGGGTGCCGCCGAGGCAGAAGCCGAGCACGCCGACGCCGCCGGTCACCTCGGGCAGACCGCGCAAGTAGGCCACCGACTTGACGACGTCCTGCACCGCGAGCGGGAAGTCGAGCTTCTGCACGACCTCCATCGACTTCTGGATGCCCGCCTCGTCGTGCTCACCCACCCAGCCCGGCTCGAAGCGGTGGAACAGCTCGGGCACCGCCACGACGTAACCGAGCGCGGCGAGCTGCTCGGCGACGCCCCGCAGGTACCCGTCCAGGCCGAAGATCTCCTGGATCAGCACGATGCCGGGGCCGGAACCGGACGCGGGCAGCCAAACCGGCAACGGCATGTCGTCAACACGATGGGTCATACCAAGATCCTGCCCGAGAGCCCGGTGAGCCGTTCGGCCTCTGCCCACAAACGCGCGGCCACCGCCTTGTCCCGGCTGGAGCGAGGCAACGACACGCGCTTGGTCGCGCCGACGAGTCCCCAGCGCGGCCCGTAGTAGGCGCCGGAGATCGCACCCGGATCGGCGGCCGCGAACAGCAGCGGCTCAGTGCCCTGCTCGACGCCCTGCGAGGGGACGATCTTCGAGGCCAGCACCTCGAAGAAACCGGGTCGGCCGTTCAGGTTCGGCCCCGACGTCAACAGGTTCGTGCGGGTGTAGCCGGGGTGCGCGCCGGTCGACACCAGCGTCCAGCCGCGATCAGCGGCCAGGTCGGCGAGGTACGTCGTCAGCAACAGGTCCGCCAGCTTGGACTGGGCGTAGGCGCGCAACGGGCGGTAGCTCTGCCGCGACTGCAGATCGTCGAAGTTGATCCGCCCGCCGTTCGCGGTGCCGCTGCTCATCGTGGCGACCCGCGGCGCGGGAGCGGCCAGCAGCAACGGCAGCAGCCGGACGGTCAGCGCGAACGGGCCGAGGAAGTTGCTGGCCAGCTGGAGCTCGAAGCCGTCGACGGTCTCCACCCGCCTCGGCACGTTCATCACGCCGGCGTTGTTCACCAGCACGTCCAACGGCCTGCCGTCCGCGACCAGCCCCTCGGCGAACGCGCTCACCGAAGCCTGGTCCGCGAGGTCCAGCCTCCTCACCTCGACCGACGCCCCTGGATGCGCGGCGAGGATGTCCGCCTTCGCCTGCTCACCCTTGGCCGGAGTGCGCACCGCGAGCACGACTTCGGCCCCGGCCCCGGCGAGCCGCTTCGCCGTCTCCTTGCCCGTACCGCTGTTCGCGCCGGTGACGACAAAGAGCTTTCCACGCTGGTCAGGAACCTGGTACATGACGCAACTCCATTACGGACCGTCGGTATCTTATGTCCCCAACATAACGGACCGCCGGTCTCTTAGTAAAGTACCGCCGGTCTGTAATATGGGTGACATGGTCTTCCAGCGAGCGCGCACCGACGAGCAGCGCACCGAGCGGCGGCGGCAGATCCTCGACGCCGCGGCCGCGATGCTCACCGAGATGCCGGTCGCGCAGCTCAGCCTCAGCGCCCTGAGCCGCCGGGTCTGCCTGGCGAAGGCCAACGTGCTGCGCTACTTCGACTCGCGCGAAGCCGTGCTGCTGGAGCTGCTGGAAGCGGAGATGGCGGACTGGGTCGCCGAGCTGGAACGCGCGGAGACGCCGAGCTCCGGCGACCGGCTGGCCGAACTCCTCGCCTCCACGCTGACCAGCAGACCCGTGCTGTGCGACCTCGCGAGCGCGCAGGCCGCCGTGCTGGAGCACAACATCTCGGCTGAGACCGCGACCCGGCACAAGTACGCCGCCAAGCAGTCCCTCGAAGAACTCGTCAGGGTCGTCACCGCGCACGTGCCGGAGCTCGGCCAGGACGCTGTCATCTTCGTGCAGATCGTGATGCTGACCGCGATCGCCGCCTGGCCGTGCAGCCGGCCGTCGGAGGCGATTCTCAGCGCGTTCGCCGCAGACCCCGAACTGGCCGCACTGCACATCGACTTCACCGACACCGTGCGGCGCACCGCCGAGGTGACCGTTTCCGGCCTTCTCGCCCGCCGGCCGTAGCTCCTGCCCGATAATCGGCCGATGATCAGGCTGATCGCGACCGACCTCGACGGCACGTTGCTGCAGCCGGGCGGAGTGCTGAGCGACCGCACCCGCGCCGCGCTCGACGCCGTCGACGCGGACGTCGTGATCGTCACCGCGCGACCGCCGCGGTTCGTGCAGAACCTGGAGCTGACCGGCACGGCGATCTGCGCCAACGGAGCGTTGATCTACGACCTGGCCGGCGACGAGATCACGCACGCGCAGACCGTGCCGGCAGACGTCGTGCGGAAGGTGTCCGAGGCACTCGCGGAGGTCATCCCGAACGTCACCATCGCGGTCGAGACCGGACTGGAAACGTTGTCAGGACCTGGTTTCAAGGGGTTCGGGCCGAACAATCCACATCGGACACTGGAGTTGCTCGACCACGTTTTCGAGCAGGCGCACCAGGTCGTGCAGATGCTCGCGTGGGCACCGGACGGTGAGTGCGACCACATGATGGAGATCGCCAGGGAGGCCGTCGGGCAGCACGTCACGGTCACGCACTCCGGCGGGACGGGCATGCTGGAGATCTGCCCGCCCGGTGTCTCGAAGGCGGCGACGCTCGAATCCCTGTGCCACACCAGAGGAATCGGCCGGCACGAGGTAGTCGCGTTCGGGGACATGCCGAACGACCTGACGGTGCTCGGGTGGGCCGGCACCGCCTACGCGATGGGCAACGCGCACCCGCTCGTCAAACAAGCCTGCACCAACCACGCGCCGCCGAACACCGAGGACGGCGTGGCGCAGGTGCTCGAACAGCTCTTCCGGCTCTAGCGGCGCGGCACCGAGGTGGGTCCGGCCACCTCGGCCCCCAGCGCCGTCACCCGCCGCCGCAGCTCGCGGTCGGCGGTCACCACGGTCACCGGACGACCGGCGCCCTCGGTTCGCACCACCTCGACGATCGTGTCGTCGCCATCGCCCGGTGCGGCGACGACACGGACGTCGTCGATCGAGGAAACGTTGCGCGCCTTGCCTTCCACGACGAGAACGACCTCCTCGTCGCGGCCCTGCAAGGCGTCGCGAAGACGTTCCGCCGCGCCCGCCCGGTCGCGCCACCACCCGTCGGGCACCGAACCGACGACGTTGGCGGCATCGACCACGAGCAACGGCTTCACGCCTCCAGCGTGCCTCAGCCCCGGCGCGCTCGCAGCGCGTCCAGCGAGTCCGGGTCCGGACCCACGTCCAGCGACAGCACCGACGCGGACGCACCGGCCCAGCGCTGCACGGCCGCGGTCGCCGCGGCCCGTTCCTTCTCCGGCAGCTTCGCGATGTTCGAGCCGTGGTTGCCGCCCGGCACCGCGAACGCCAGCGAGTCGCGCGTGCCCGGCCCGAGGCGGAACGGCTCAGCGCTCCACGGGTCGTTCTGCCCGTACACGAACAGCAGCCGCGAACCCTCGTACCGGACCCACCGGTCGACGTCCTTCATCGCGTGCCGGTCGAAGCGGGGGAACTTGATCTCGGCAGGCACCATCGTGCGCGGCACGCTGGAACCGGGGTAGCGCAACAGGTCGCGCACCGCGGACTCGTCGGCTTCCGGCCAGCCGAGCTGCGTGCCCGCCTGGTAGTAGTACGTGTCGTAGGGCGCGACACCGGCGTCGGTGTAGAAGTCCCAGCCGACGGTCTTGTCGATGAACGTCCAGAGGTCGTCGACCGAGGCGCCCGCACCGGGCACGAGCGCGCACTGTTCCTGAGTGCCGTACTGCCAGAACGTGAACGGCGTGTCCAGCACCAGGACCTCGAGCGCCCGGTGCGCGCTGCCGAACTGCTTGTACGTGTAGCCCTTGGCTTCCAAACGTTGCACAAGCGCGTCGCGGTTCTGCAGGATCTGGCGTTGCACGCCTTCAAGCCGCCGGTTGCACGTCGGATCGTTGCCGACGTTGCGGATGAACTCGCCATAGACGTCGCGATCGTTCACCACGTCGTTCGGCGCCACGTAAGCGATGGTCGCGTCGACGTCGCGCGGGAAGAACCGGCGGTGGTAGATCGACGTCATGCCGCCCTTGCTGGCACCGGTGGAGAGCCATTTCGACCGGTAGATCTTCTTGAACGCCAGCACGATCCGGTGGTGGTCGTTGGCCGCCTGCCAGATGTTCAGGTCGTCCCAGTCGGCGGGCGCGGGGCGAGACGGCGTGAAGAACCGCTGCTCCACGCTCAGCTGGTTGCCGTCGACGAGCCGCGCGGGTTCGGACGCACCGATCGTGCCGGACAGCTGGTAGCCGCTGGTGTGCAGCACCATCGGCTTGGAATCGTCCTTGTGCAGCAACGAGAAGCGCTGCTCGAACTGCTGCCCGCGCGGCTTGCGGTGGTCCGCGGGCTGCTGGATGCCGAGCACGAACGTCCGCGCGGTGCCGGACGTTCCTTCGCTGATGATCCGGACGCCGGGCAGCGCGGCGATCCGGTCCTTGATGTCGGGAGCCGCGGACGAGACCGCGGCCGTGGCCAGGACCTGTGTCGTCGCCAGGCCGAACGCCAGCAGGGAGCGTACGAGTCTGTTCACCTGGCCAAGCTATTGAGCCCGCACGCTCCGAAGGACCGGCCGATCGTCTATTCGTAGCTGGCGTAATAAGACGCGGCCATGTCCTCGTCCGCGTGCCCGCGAGTCACCGCGCGGTTGAGGCGAGCGGCCGCGGCCTGTGCCACGTCGAGCTGGACGCCGCCCCGCACCGCTGCCTCGTTCACCAGCAGCGCGTCCTTCAACGCGTTCTGCACGGTGAAGGCGGGCGGGAACTCGCGGTCGATGATCGCGTTGCCCTTCATCTGCAGGTACGCGCAGTCCATCGCGCCTCCGGAAACGGCTTCCAGGAACAGCTTCGGGTCGAGCCCGGACGACTCGGCCAGCGCCACGGCCTCGCCGACCGCCGCGGTCAACGCGAGCACCCAACTGTTCGCCACGAGCTTCAACCGCGACGACGCACCGGCCGCACCGACCCACATCGTGCGGGCGCCGATCACGTCGAACACCGGCTGCACGCGGTCGCGCAGTTCGTCGGCACCGGAGGCGAGCACCACGAGCTTGCCGTCCTGCGCGGGTTTCACGCTGCCCAGCACCGGCGCGTCGACGAACTCCAGCCCGAGCGAGCGGGCGAGCGCGATGTGGTCGTCCGTCGCTTCGACGCCGACCGTGGACGCCTGGATCCAGATCGCGTCGTGAGGCAACGACGGAGCCGCCTCCTGCATCGTCGCGGTGACCGTGGGGCCGTCGTTGAGCATGGTCAACACGATCTCGGCGCCCTCGACGGCTTCGGCGGGCGTGTCGGCGACGGTGGCGCCCTGCTCGGCCAGCGGTTCGGCTTTGGCGCGCGTGCGGTTCCAGACCCGGACTTCGTGTCCGGCGGCGGCGAGGTTGGCTGCGATGGGGGCACCCATGAGGCCGGTGCCGAGCACGGCGATCTTCATGTCCCCAGCAAACAAGAAACCTCGCGGTGCTGCCAGGTCGGGGGTCCGACAGCACCGCGAGGTCAACCGTGACATCGGCGTACCGACGTGCACTGTTACAACGCCATCATACTGTGGCGTGGATCACGTTTAACAGAATGAAACCCCTGGAGCGCGGGAGGTGCTCCAGGGGTTCCCGTTTGGGGAGGCACTCGCGACGGGGCGCCGCGCGAGTGCCGGGTCGTGAAGTCAGCGCAGGGTGGTGACCTGAGCCTGGGCGATGGCCATCAGCTCGTGACGCATGGCCGGGGTGGTGGCCATGTCGATCGCGCGAGCCACGGCCTTCCGGTTGCGCGCCTCGGCACGACGGGCGCGGAGCTTCGCTGCGAAGTTCATCTCGGTCTGCACTTCCCTCTCGGAGGTCTGTTTGGTTGGTGACTTAAGTATGCACCTTCCTACCCTCAAACGCACGCGATTATCCGGTGAGTTGGGGCACAGGCCGATGAATCATCGGCTGACAACGTGAACGGCCGGACAACGCCGGGGTGCCTGCGGTCACTCCTCCCGACCGAGCAGGAACCTCCCGAAGTGCGGCACGGTGAAGGCGATCTGACCCCGTTCCGCGCTGTAGACCAGGCCTTTCTTGATGAGCGAGTCCCTTGCGGGCGACAGCGACGAGGGCTTGCGGCCCAGATGGTCGGCGACCTGGGCGGTGTTGACGCCCGCGTCCTTGCCGTCGGTCAGCTCCGCCATCGCCCGGAGGTACTCGCGTTCGGCCGGTGTCGCCCGCTCGTACCGGGAGCCGAAGAAGCCCACGGCCAGCTCCGCGTCGGCCTCCGGAGCGGCGACGGAGACGTCCATCGCGGTGATCGGATCGGCCGGCGCGGCGTCCCAGGCGGCCTTGCCGTAGGCCTGGATGAAGTACGGGTAGCCACCGGACGCGTCGAACAGCGCGTCCAACGCCTCGTCGGTGATGCCCGCGTCCTCGCGTTCGACCGGGGCGAGCACCGCGCGGTCGGCGTCCTCGCGGCTGAGCCGGTCGATCCGCACGTACCGGAAGAGCCGCTCCGAGTACGACTTGCTGGCACTGAGGACGGCCGGGAGGTGCGGCAGACCCGCGCCGACGACCACGAGAGGTGCGCCGAGCTGCGAGAGCTCGTGGCACGCCGCGCACAACGCGCTGATGTCGTCCGGTTTGAGGTCCTGCATCTCGTCGATGAGCAGCGCGACGCCCGTGCCGACGTCCTGCGCGAGCTCGGCGACGTCCGTGAACAGCTCGACGAGGTCGATCTCGATGTCGCCGGAGTCAGCTCTTCCGGACGCTGCCGGGACGTCGATGCCGGGCTGCCAGCGGTCTCTGAGCTTGGCGCCGTCGGGTGCGGCCCTCAGCGCGAACGCCTTGAGGATGCCCAGGATCGCCTCTACCCGGTCCGGCGCGCGATGCCGGACCGCGAGATCCCGGATCGCCCGGTGCAGCGCGGCCGAGAGGGGCCTTCGGAGATCCGCGTCCGGCCGCGCCTCGACCTTGCCAGCGCCCCAGCCGCGTTTGACCGCCATGGACCGCAGCTCGCCGAGCAGCACCGTCTTGCCGACGCCGCGCAGTCCCGTCAGCACGAGGCTGCGTTCGGGACGGCCGCGGGCCACGCGTTCGAGCACCACCTCGAACGCTCCGACTTCCTTGTCCCGGCCGGCGAGCTCAGGAGGCCGCTGGCCTGCACCGGGGGCGAACGGGTTGCGCACCGGGTCCATGGCTCGCACCGTATCGGCGTTTCTAGCGCCCCCACTAGAGACACGCAGACTCCGCTCGCTTTGACGCACGCGGGGCCCCCGCGTCCTCTCCTGCAGGACGAAAGCTCCCCGCGTACTGAAAAGCGAGGCTTGTATTCGGCTTTCTAGTGATTGAGCTATAGAGACGAATAGTTGCGGATGGAGCGGTACACCGGTTGGGTTGGGTCCGTGGCTGAAGTCGTGACGAAGGGAACCGGCGAGGTCGAGCGGACCGCCGACCGCGCCCAGGTGGACGTGACGTTCGAGGCTCTCGGTGCCGAGCGCTCCGAGGCGGTGAGCACGCTCAACCAGCGCATTTCCGCCGTCGAACCGCTGCTGGCGGACTTCGAGGTGCGCTCGCGGCAGCTGTCCGTGCACGACAACTGGGACAACAACCAGCGCGTCGGCAGCCGGGCGCAGCAGCAGTACGTGATCTGGGTGTCCGACCTCGACAAGCTCGACGGGCTGCTGGCGGACCTCGTGCAGAACGAGCCGTCGTGGGTCAACGGACCGTCGTGGACGCTCGTCGACGACACCGAGGCCGTCCGCGAGGCGCAGAAGGAAGCCGTGGCGGATGCGCTGCGACGTGCTGAGGGGTACGCATCGGCGCTCGGGCGGCGGCTCGGGCCGTTGCTGCGGATCGGCGACACGGACGGCGGCAGCGGTTATTCGCCCAAGATGATGCGCAGCGCGTCGTTCGAGATGGCCGGGCCTGCGGGGATGGTCGACCAGCTGAACCTGAAGGCGCAGCAGATCACGGTGTCGGCGTCGTGCACGGCCGCTTGGTCGTTGCTCGACTAGTCCTGAAGTCGGATGCGCGGGTCATGCTGCGGTGTGATCCGCGGTGAGGGCGCGGGTGCATAGCGTTCCGATTCATGCGGAACTTGTTGATCGGAATGGTCGTCGGGGCGGCCGCGATGGTGTTCATCGCACCGGCGCAGGCGACCATCGACTCGGACACCGCGTCCGTGCACGCAACGCCGGTGCGGATCGACACCTACGACCTGGTGGGTGACGGCTTCGTCCAGGTAGCGAACGTGCGGAAGGGCTAGAGCTTGGCCTTCCGGCAGGACCTCGCGCGGTGCTGCGGGAAGTGCCGTTCGGGTCCTCGAAGCGCAGCGCGACCGCGCTAACTGGCTTGCAGAGCCGTCATGGCCGCGTGGACCGCTGCCGCATCGGGGTCGTCGGGCCTCGCCTCGCGCCACTTCGCGAGCCACACGTCCCGGCGCGCGGCCGCCGCGGCCAGCGTCAGCACGAGGTAGGCGCGGCGTTCCCAGTCCCGCGCGGACGCCATCGCGTCGGCGGCCGGCCTCCAGTCGTCGCGCAACGTCCCGGTGACCGCACGGGCCAGCACCGGATCCTGCTCCGGATCAACCTGCAACATCCGCCCAACCCCCAGGTACCGCACCATTGCGGTTCAGAGAGTGTGCACGGCGCTTCGCCAGAAATCACGCATGTGGTCCGGAGTGGTGGGACTCGTCATGGCCGTGCGGGTGAGCAGGACCGTGATCAGGTTCTGCGACGGGACCACGTGGGACGCGGTGCCGGAGCCGCCGACCCAGCCGTAGCGGCCGCGGACGTTCCACGGGTCGATCTCGGCGATGTCGACGCTGCCGCCGTAACCCCAGCCCTGGCCTTCCAGGAAGATCTTCGCCTCCTCGCGCTCCTGCGCGGTCGTGACGTCGACCGCGAGCTTCGCGACGAGACCGCTCGACACCAGGAACCTGTTGAACGCCAGCAGGTCGTCCACAGTGGACTGCAGACCGCCCGCGCCGGACGGCAGCACGTCGCTCAGGAAACTCGTGTTCGTCATGCCGGCCGGGGCGAAGAGGCGTTCGGCGAGGAAGTCCGGCAGCGAGCCGGTGACGCGGTGCAGCAGCACGCCGAGCACGTCGTACGAGGTGTTGTAGAGCCAGCCGGCGCCGGGCTGGTGCAGCAGCGGCACCTCGGCGAGCTGCTTCAGCCACTGTTCGGGAGAAGGCAGGTCCGGGCGGCCGTGCAGGTGCGCCTGTTCGAAGAGCTTCGCGGTGGCGGGCAAGGAGAAGTCCGCCGTGAAGCCCCAGCCCGACCGGGACGCCAGCAGGTGCTCGACGGTGATCGGCCCGGCAGCGGGCACGACGTCGTCGACCGGGCTTTGCGGCGTGCGGACGACAACGGGGTTCGCCAGCTCCGGCAACCACTTCGCGATCGGGTCGGTCAGCGCGATCGTGCCGTCCTCGACGAGCAGCATCGCGGCGGCCGCGACGACCGGCTTGGTCACCGAGGCGACCGGGAGGATCGACTCCCTGGTGTCCTCGCCGATCGACGCGAACTCGACGTCGTCACCTCGGGCGATGAGCGCGACCGCGTCGGGCACGGTCTCGCGGTGAGCCTCCAGAACCGCCTGCAAAGTCATGGTCGCCATCCTTCTCCTGATCGGGTTCGGATGGTTGGACTTCAGCGGTCGCGCGAACTCATCGCTCCAGGATCGCCGTGATGCCCTGACCGCCGGCCGCGCAGATCGACACGAACCCGCGCCCGCTGCCCTTCTGGTGCAGCAGCTTGGCGAGCGTCGCCACGATCCGGGCGCCGGTGGCGGCGAACGGATGCCCCGCGGCCAGCGAAGACCCGTTGACGTTCAGCTTGGCGCGGTCGATCTCGCCGAGGTCGGACTCCCAGGCCTTCAGCGTGGCGAGCACCTGCGACGCGAACGCCTCGTGCACCTCGTAGAAGTCGAACTCCTGCAGCTTGAGCCCGGCCTTGTCGAGCATGCGCGGTGCGGCGTGCACCGGGGCCATGAGCAGGCCCTCGTCGCCGTGCACGTAGTCGACGGCGGCGGTCTCGGCGAACGTCAGGTAGGCCAGAACGGGCAGCTTGCGAGCCTTTGCCCACTCCTCGGTCGCGAGCAGGACGGCGGAGGCGCCGTCGGAGAGCGGGGTCGAGTTGCCCGCGGTCATCGTGTCGCCGAAGACGGGCTTGAGCTTGGCGAGCTTCTCCGCGGAGCTGTCCGGCCGCAGGTTCTGGTCGCGGGTCAGGCCCAGGTACGGCGTGACGAGGTCGTCGAAGAAGCCCTCGTCGTAGGCGCGGGCGAGGTTCTGGTGGCTGCGCGCGGTGAGCTCGTCCTGGTCCTCGCGGGCGATGCCGTACTTGGCCGCGGTGATGGCCGCGTGCTCGCCCATCGACATGCCGGTGCGCGGTTCGCCGTTGCGCGGCAGGTGCGGCACGACGTGGCCGGGGCGCAGCTTGGTCAGCAGGCTGACCTTGCGGGTGCGGTTGAACTCCAGCAGCAGCTTGCGGAAGTTCTCGTTGACGCCGATCGGGGCGTCGCTGGTGGTGTCGACGCCGCCCGCGATGCCCGCCTCGATCTGGCCGAGCGCGATCTTGTTGGCGACCGCGATGATCGCCTGCAGACCGGTGCCGCACGCCTGCTGGAGGTCGTACGCCGGAGTTTCGGGGCTCAGCTTGCTGCCCAGGACCGACTCGCGGACGAGGTTGAAGTCGCGCGAGTGCTTGAGCACAGCGCCGGCGACCACCTCGCCGAGGCGCTCTCCCTGCAGGCCGAAGCGGCTGACCAGGCCGTCGAGCACCGCGGTGAACATGTCCTGGTTCGACGCGGTGGCGTACGGGCCGTTCGAGCGGGCGAACGGGATGCGGTTGCCGCCGATGATCGCTACTCGCATGCCGGCATACTACCTACTAGCGGGTAGACTTACTAGCGAGTAGGTTGATGCTCGTGGACAGGTACCAGAAGTTCGCCTCTTCCGGGCTGGGCCGCCAGCTCGTGCGCAGGCTCGGCCTGCCGAACCCGTATCCACTGCGCCGCGACGCCGCTCTGGCCACACCGGTGCTGGTCGGCGGCGCTTCTCGGCTGCCCTTCCTGAAGCAACTCGAAACAGGGCCTGCCCCTCATGGCGCCTTGGTGTTCGACGCTTCTGACATCGTTGCCGTCTCCGACCTGCGGCAGCTGCACGACTTCTTCCACCCGACGATCACGCAGCTCGGGCCGTGCGGGCGGGTGATCGTGATCGGGCGGTCGCCGGACTCCGTGGCGCAGCGGGCTCTCGAAGGGTTCGTGCGGTCGGTCGGCAAGGAACTGCGGCGCGGCGGCACGGCGAACCTGGTCTACGTGGCGGACGGCGCCGAGGACGGAGTCGAGTCCACGCTGCGGTTCCTGCTGTCCGGACGGTCGGCGTACGTGTCCGGGCAGGTCATCCACGTTTCCTCGGCCTCTGCGACCGGCACGCTGGAGGGCAAGGTCGCACTGGTCACGGGTGCTTCGCGCGGCATCGGCGAGGCGATCGCGACAGTGCTGGGACGCGAGGGCGCGCACGTCGTGTGCCTCGACGTGCCGGCCGCCGGTGATGAGCTGTCGAAGGTCGCGAACTCCGTCGGCGGGTCGGCGTTGCAGCTCGACATCACCGGGGATCCCGCACGGCTGACGTCGTACCTGTTGGAGCGGCACAGCGGCGTCGACGTCGTGGTGCACAACGCGGGCATCACGCGGGACAAGACGTTGGCGCGCATGGACTCCTCGCTGTGGGACTCCGTGCTGGAGGTCAACCTCGCCTGCCAGGAGCGGATCAACGAGGCGCTGCTGCACGACGGCGTGCTGCGCACCGGCGGGCGGATCGTCGGGGTGTCGTCGATCGCCGGAATCGCGGGCAACGTCGGCCAGACCAACTACGCCACCTCGAAGGCGGGCGTGATCGGGATGGTGCGGTCGTTGGCACCTGTGCTGGCTGCTCGTGGCGCCACGATCAACGCCGTCGCGCCGGGGTTCATCGAGACGAAGATGACCGCGGCCGTGCCGTTCGCGACGCGCGAGGTCGGCCGGCGGATGAACAGCCTGTCGCAGGGCGGCCTGCCGGTCGACGTCGCGGAGACGGTGGCGTGGTTCGCGTCGCCGGGTTCCGGTGGTGTGAACGGGAACGTCGTGCGGGTGTGCGGCCAGATGCTGCTGGGGGCGTGATGTTGCTGCGTGCCGCCCTGACGTCGTTCCGGCGCGGGGAAACCCTTGCGGCCCAGCCGGTTTCGGGCACGTTCGACGTCTCGCTGAAGCATCTCGCGGCCTACAACTCGGTGTGCGGGTTCGGGTTGCGCGACGCGTTGCCGCTGACGTATCCGCACGTGCTGGGCTTTCCGTTGCAGATGAAGCTGATGACGGGCTCGGGGTTCCCGTTCCCGTTGCCCGGCTTGGTGCACATCGCGAACCGGATCACGCAGTCGCGGCCGTTGACGTTGGACGAGTCGCTGGAGATCACGGTGACCGCGCGCGATCTCCGTCCGCATCCGCAGGGCACGCAGGTCGACGTGGTGACGTCGGTTTCCGGTGTGTGGGAAGGGGTTTCGACCTATCTGCGGCGGGCTGGAGGTTCCTCGGGGTCGAGCGAGGAGCTGGCACGGCCGGCCGGGTCGGCGGTGTGGCGGGTGCCCGCGGACATCGGGCGGCGGTACGGGGCGGTGTCCGGTGACCGCAACCCGATCCACCTCTACCCGGTGAGCGCGCGGCTGTTCGGGTTCAAGCGGGCCATCGCGCACGGCATGTGGACGAAGGCGCGTTGCCTGGCCGCGCTGGAGGGCCGGCTGCCCGAGGCCGTCACCGTCGACGTTCGATTCAAGAAGCCGCTGCTCATCCCCGGTCG
This sequence comes from Lentzea sp. NPDC006480, assembly GCF_040611995.1. Lineage (NCBI taxonomy): Bacteria > Bacillati > Actinomycetota > Actinomycetes > Pseudonocardiales > Pseudonocardiaceae > Lentzea > Lentzea sp. NPDC006480. Next base: position 5,630 of record NZ_JBEXPJ010000029.1, on the reverse strand, counting down.
CGTCGAGTTCTCGGCTTCCGAGGTCTCCGATGGCTGGGAGTTCGGCGTGTGGGGCAAAGGGCCCCACCTGCTCGGCTCAGCGACGTGACGGCGGGTGCCAGACGTTGCCCTCGACGAGGTCGCCGAAGCCCATCCAGACGAGGTTCATGAGGCGCGCGGCGACGACGCCGGCGGGTTCCTCGGGGTGATCGAGCCACCACTCGGCGAGCGACTCACCCGCTCCGACGAGCGCGGCGGCCAATGACTCGGCTTCCAGCTTGGTCGCGGGTGCCTTCGTGGACTGGGTGAGCAGCGCGGCGACCAGCGAGACCGCGCGCGTGCGCATGTCCGTGAGCTCGACCGCGAACGGCCCGCCCTGGGTCGACGCCTGGCGGTGCAGCACCAGCCAGCTGGCCCTGTTCTCGCCGACGAAACCGAAGAAGGCTCTGAGGCCGCTCCACAGCTGCACGTCGGGTTCCTGGTCGGGCTCGACGCCGGTCGCGATGGCCTCCATCATCCGCGTGGCCTCACGCCGGATGCAGGTCGCGAACAGCTCCTCCTTCGACCCGAGGTACGCGTAGAGCATGGGCTTGGAGATGCCCGCGACCTCGGAGATCTCGTCCATCGAGGCGGCGTGGAAGCCGAGCCGCGAGAACACGTCGACGGCGGCGTCCATGATCTGCCGCTCACGCACTGCGCGTGGCAAGCGCTTGGCTCGACCTTCTGTGCGCATCACACCCCCTCGGTTCAGAGGAGCAAGATTATCCGATCGGGTTGCCGCCGTACCTACTCGACAGTAGTCTTACTCGCGAGTAGGTACCAGGAGGTGTGTCAATGACGCTCGACCTCACCACCGAGGCGATCGCGAAGCTCAGCCCGGCCGAGCTGATCAGCACGTTGCAGCAGATCTCGCCGGACGACCCGGCTTTGAGGGACGTGAACATCGACGTCATCGCCCGTGGAATCGACCCCAAGAAGCTCGGCAAGACGGACTTCGCGGCGTTGCTGAACGCGTTGGGCGCGCTGGCCGACGGCGGCGCGGACCTCGACCTCTCGAAGATGGACCCGTCCAACTTCGCCCGGATCATCTCGCGTGCCTCGAAGGACCAGATCGAGGCCGTCGTGGCCGATCCGGCCTTGCGCACGCGGGTGCTGGACGAGGTGTTCCGGCGCATGGAGGTCCACTTCCGCGCGGACCGGGCCGGCGCCACGCGGGCTGTCGTGCACTTCCACGTGCTGGAAGACGTCTACGAGGCCATCATCGAAGACGCTCAGTGCACGATCAACAAGGGCGTCACGCGTGAGGCTCGCGCCATCGTGACGTTGACGCCGGCTGACTTTCTGAAGCTCGCGACCGGGAACGCCTCCGCCCCCGTGCTGTTCATGACGGGCAAGCTGAAGGTGAAGGGCGACCTGGGGTTCGCGGCCGGGTTCATGAGCCTGTTCAACATCCCGAAGGCCTAGGAGATCTTGTGGGTGGCTTCTCTCTCGAGCTGAACGAAGACCAGACCGACCTGCGCGACTGGGTGCACGGTTTCGCTCGCGACGTGATCAGGCCGGCGGCCTCCGAGTGGGACGAGCGCGAGGAGACGCCGTGGCCGGTGATCCAGGAGGCGGCGAAGATCGGCCTCTACGGCTTCGAGGCCCTCGCGACCTGGTTCGCGGACCCGATCGGGTTGTCCTTGCCGATCGCGACCGAAGAGCTCTTCTGGGGTGACGCCGGCATCGCGTTGTCGCTGATGGGCACCGGTCTGGCCGTCGCGGGCATCTTCGCGGGCGGCGAGCCCGAGCAGCTGGCCGAGTGGGTGCCGGAGTGCTTCGGCGACGAGTCGGACCCAAAGCTCGCGGCGTTCTGCGCCTCGGAGCCCCAGGCCGGCTCGGACGTCGGCGGGTACCGGACCCGTGCGCGCTACGACGAGGCCACCGACGAGTGGGTGCTGAACGGGCAGAAGGCCTGGGCGACCAACGGCGGCATCGCGAACGTGCACGTCGTGACCGCGGTGGTCGACGCTTCCCTGGGTTCCCGCGGGCAGGCCGGGTTCATCGTGCCGCCAGGAACGCCCGGGTTGTCGTCGCCCGGCAAGATCAAGAAGCACGGCATGCGCGCTTCCCACACCGCCGACGTGTTCCTGGACGACGTGCGGGTGCCCGGGCGTTGTGTTCTTGGTGGCCGGGAACGGCTGGAGGCTCGGCTGGCTCGGGCGCGCGAGGGCTTGAAGGCCGGTGGCCAGGCCGCGATGGCGACGTTCGAGACCACGCGTCCGACCGTGGGCGCGATGGCCGTGGGTGTCGCCCGTGCCGCCTACGACTACGCGCTGGAGTACGCGAAGGACCGCGAGGCGTTCGGCCGCAAGATCATCGAGAACCAGTCGATCGCGTTCGACCTGGCGAACATGCGGATGGAGATCGACGCGTCGCGGCTGCTGGTGTGGCGAGCGGCGTGGATGGGGCGCAACAACGTGCCGTTCACCGCGGGTGAGGGCTCGATGTCGAAGCTCAAGGCGTCCGAGGTGTCGGTGTGGGCGACCGAGCGGGCGATCCACATCCTGGGTGGGGCCGGGTACACGCGCGACCACCCTGTCGAGCGGATGCACCGGGACGCCAAGATCTTCACCATCTTCGAGGGGACTTCGGAGATTCAGCGACTTGTGGTGTCCCGCATGATTTCTGGGATGCAGATCAAGTGAGCTGACCATCTCAGGCCGTCCTCAGGCCGTCTGACTGGACGGGGTCTTGCGAGGCTTGAAGACCCCGTCCACGGCAGACCGTGCGCGCTGGTGACTGGACGGCAACAAGTGCGTGTACGTCCGGAGCGTGAAGCCGGGGTCCGCGTGGCCCAGGAACTCCGCCAGCTCCTTCACGGACACTCCAAGCGCGAGCAGGATCGACGCGAACAGGTGCCGCATCGCGTGCATGCCGTCCTGCCAGTTCGTGTACGTCAGCCCCGCGCGCTTGAACGCGGGCATCCACATGACCTTGTTGAACAGGTCCCCGCTGTACGGGTCGCCGCTTTCCTTGGTGATGAGCAGGTTCACGGTCACAAGCGGCCCGCTCGGGTCACCCCACGGCAGCGTCACCGGAACCGCGGGGAACACCTCAAGGTGGTCATCGATCTGTTCGAGCACGCCGGCCGCGATCGGTGTCTGACGCTCCTTGCCCCGTTTCGGAAGCGAGAAGACCAGTTGCCGACCGATCACCCGGATCTGACGGCAGACGTTGATCATCATCTCGTCGCGGTCGATGTCGTCAGGGGAGAACCCGAGGATCTCGCCCTGCCTCATCCCGCACCCGACGCCGAGCGGCACAACGGGCTTGCATCGCGGAGTTAGCGCGAGCTGCAACGACTTTGCTCGGGTCTCCGCCCACGGAATCACCTTGCGTGGCGCCCGCTTCGGCCGCTTCACGCTCTTGGCGTTGCAGGGGTTGCGGTGAATCCGCTTGTCATCCACCGCGGAGTGCATGATGGAAGATAGCGATTCGAACAGCACGGCCTGATAGGTCTGACTCAAGCCCTGCTCGTTCATCTCGCCGAGCCAGTCACGAACTACCTGAGGGTTGATCGCGACCAACGAGCGCTTGCCGAAGAACGGATAGAGCTGACTGTTCAGCCTGCTCTTGATCGTCTGACGCGTCGCGGCGTCGTTCGAGTAGCCCTTGAGCCAGCTCTCCGCCTGCACCGGAAAGAGGATCTTCCCGGCGTTGGGATCGATGTACTTGCCCTCGCGCTTGTCCGACTCCATCTCAATGAGGAAGTCGTCCGCCTTCTTCTTTTGCCGATCGGGGAAGCTCTTCGAGCGCTCGACTCCGTCCGGATCGATGTACCGCACCTTGTAGCGCAAACCATTGCCGTGCAAGGAGGTCTTGACCCTGGTGACCTCCTTCGTCACCGGGTCCTGGACCTCCTTCCACCAACGATCCTGAACGTGTCCCATGACAGACTTCTCCTCTGATTCGAATTGCCGAAACTTCTAGGCGGCGTCGGATTCCAGGCCGTCGAACCACTGGCGAACCTTGGCCGGGTCCCAACGCAGGTGCTTCCCAACCCGGCGTGCGGGCGGGCCGTAGTTCTTGGTGCGCCAACCACGAATCGTGTGCACCGGCACCCCGAGAAAGGCTGAGAGGTCTTCAACGCCCCAGAGCCGATCGAACGCTTCCCCGCTCATCACCGATCCCCCTTCGGTGCGTCAGGCCGCTGTTGCCGAAAGATCTGGCGGTTCGGCCGCGAGCAGTGCGCGGTCGTACTCGGCCTTCCACGTCACGCGCTGAGCAATGGCGTGCATGAGCAGGTGAGCCCGTGGTGGCACGTTCGGATCACCGGGCTTGACCTTGTGCCAGACGAGCCGGGCCGGGTCTTTCTCCGGCTTCTCGATCCCCACGGCCTTGAGCGCCTGGACGACGAACCGCTTCCGATCGGCCTTGTGGTCCGCAAGCGTCTTCCCCGACCACTTGCGGGACACCAGAACCCGCCGCCCAGGCAGCCCGAGCGTGGCCCGTCGGTGAGCCCGTCCCTTGCAGCGGCCGGCAGTCGTCCGCGAGTTGGCCCCGCGTGGCTGGATGCCGTAGAGGAGCCAGTTAGGGCACCGGTCCGAGCACGGCGTGACGGCCAGCTCGTCCGCCAGGCGGTCCGCGTGACGGCGTTGCCGTTCGGTGTCCTGCTCGACCACCTCACCGATGGACTTCGTGAGGTACTTCGTCAGGTAGCCGATGTGCCGCCCAGCTTCCTCGGAGCCGCCGAGGATGCCTTTGGAGTGCACCTGTCGCCCGAACTTCACGACGTGCGCCGGCTCCTCGACCTCCGCGTCTTCCCAGCTGGTCAAGGCCCTTCCGGTGTCCGGATCAACGAACGCCGTGGTGTTGCTGTCCCAGACTGGCATCCGGTCCACGTAGACGCGTTCGTCGTGCTTCGGCCACCACACCTGGTGGTAGGTGGCCGCCGTGACCAATCGGATGACTTCGTGCGGGATCGAGCCGCGGAGTGCCGCGTGCAGGTGTGGTGCAGCACGCTTCTGGGGTTCGACCGTGGCGAAGTACTGGATGTCCCAGCCAGCGACCCTCCGGAGGTTCTGCCACCACCGGTCAACGAGGCTTGCGAAGTGGACCGCATCCCTTGCAGCACGGCGGTAGTCGTAGCTGTCGGGGTCGACGGGCGTGCCGTCATCGCGCACCTTGCCGTAGGTGTCGAGGGTGAGCGTGACGAACATCGAGGGACGGAAGGCTCCCGCGAACTCCCGTCCGACCGTTCGCTTCTCCACTCGCCGCCGAGGAAGGTCCGGCGCATCCTGGCGACGCTTCGTTGAGCGCTTCACAGGCCGCTTGCCGGGGTCATCCGGCGAAGGCAGGCGGCCACGAACGCCGAGTTGCCGAAGTTCTTCGTCGACGCTGTGGATCTCCTCCCGCAGCTCGTCCGCGTTGTCTGTGCCCTCCTCTTCCTTGTATGCCTTCATGAGGTCAGCGCGGTACGTCAGCAGTTCCGTCTGGTCCTTTGTAGGCGGTTCTGGGGTGAAGTCCGGCTCAACATCCATGTGCCAGCCCTCACGACACTGAGCCATCCGCAACGCCTTGGCCTTCTTGGCACACGGCGCACAGACGCTCTCGACAGTCGATCCACACGGCACCGCGACGTAGCGGACCTCGTAGGACTCGTGGTCCTC
>NZ_JBEXPJ010000028.1:0-72357 GCF_040611995.1 Lentzea sp. NPDC006480 | reverse complement strand
CGTTGAGCAGGCTGGGCCACGAGGCCGGGATCGGACACGTCACCGCCCACCAACTACGCCACACGTTGGCCACACAAGCCATCAACCGCGGCATGCCCATGTCCCGCGCCCACTGTGTCGAGTGGACGCGGGCGCGCTCGAGGTGCGGGTTCATCCGTGCCGGGTGAGGCACGTAGAACTCCGGCATGGTGAAGGACGCCGTCATCAGCCTTCGCGGCCCAGCTCGACGTGCTCGAGCACACCGATCGCGTCCGGCACCATGATGGCGGCCGAGTAGTAGGCGCTGACCAGGTAGTTGATGATCGCCTGGTCGTTGATCCCCATGAACCGCACCGAAAGGCCCGGCTGGTACTCGTCCGGGATGCCGGTCTGGTGCAGGCCGATGACGCCCTGGTTCTGCTCGCCGGTGCGGATCAGCATCACCGACGACGTGCGGGTGTCCGAGACCGGGATCTTGTTGCACGGCAGCACCGGGATGCCGCGCCAGGCCGGCACCTGCTGGCCGTTGAAGTCGATGTGCTGCGGGTAGATGCCGCGCTTGTTGAGCTCACGGCCGAACGCCGCGATAGTGCGCGGGTGGGCGAGGAAGTAACCGGGGTCCTTCCACACGATCGACAGCAGCTCGTCGAAGTCGTCCGGGGTGGGCGGGCCGGAGCGGGTGTGGATGCGCTGCTTCAGGTCCGCGTTGTGCAGCAGGCCGAACGAGCGGTTGTTGACGATCTCGTGCTCCTGGCGCTCGCGCAGGGCTTCGATCGTGAGCCGCAGCTGCTGCTCGACCTGGTCCATCGGGTTGTTGTAGAGGTCCGCGACACGCGTGTGGACCTGCAGCACGGTCTGCGCGACGCTCAGCTCGTACTCGCGCGGCGAGAGCTCGTAGTCGACGAACGTGCCGGGCAGCACCGGTTCGCCGTCGTGGCCCGCGGCCATGCCGATCTCGGCCTCGCCGAAGTCGTTCTGCGGCTTGTTGCGGCTGTTGTAGGCCTGCTGGATGTGGGCGCGCAGGCCGCCGGCCTCGCCGTTGAGGGCCTGGAAGTCCGCCCAGGACAGCGTGAGCACGGTGACCGGGGTGACGGCCTTGGCGGTGTACTCCCACTCGCCCTGCGGCCCGGCCAGCACGGTCTCGCCGAAGTACTCGCCGTCGGCCAGGTTGCCGAGCACGGTTTCCCCGCCGTACTCGCCGGTGCCGATCTTGTCGACCTTGCCGTGCGCGATCAGCACGACGGTGTCCTTCGGCCGGCCCTTCTCGACGATGAGGTCGCCGATGCCGAACTCCCGCTGCTGGAAGCGGCCGGCGAGCGCGGCGAGCACCGCGTCGTCGTCGAAGCCCTTCAGCAGCGACAGCTCGGTGAGCTCCATCGGGACGACGCGGATCTCGGCGCCCGTGTTGGTGAACGAGACGCGGCCATCGCCCAACGTGTAGGTGAGACGGCGGTTGACGCGGTAGGCACCACCCGCGGCCTGGACCCAGGGCAGCACCTTGAGCAGCCAGCGGGAAGTGATTCCCTGCATCTGCGGGACGGACTTGGTGGTCGTGGCCAGATTACGTGCGGCGGCCGTGCCCAAACTCAGCTGCTGACGGCCCTCATTGAGGTCAGAATCCGTCACAGTCACAACCTGCACCCACCTATCTCAATGCGCTAATGGACCAATCCGATAAGCCGGAACGGACGTTAGTTCTCGCGATTGAGGGCTGTGAAGAGGCCAAAAAGGCGACATTCGGGTGGGTGTCTTACGCCTGTCGATGCTACGGAGCGTACAACTGGTGCACTACGCAATGACCTGTGTATCGGCAGGCGGGTGACCTGTCTCTATTCGTATATGAGTGGAATAGCACACTCGTTTGGCTCAGTAGGATCACCCTTTTGAGCGCATTGGTGAGCGATGTGCGGCTGCTATACAACACCACTCCGAGTGGGTAGATAGCCACTCGAAGTAGTGTGTATCAATACAACATTGCGCCTCTTGGTGCCGCCTGGAACCGATGTCCGGATTTTGTACCGAGGACTATTCGTGCTATTGCGCGGCGCGGGAGTTCAGGAACGATTCCAGCTGAGTCACGACGAACTCGTGGTCCTCGGCCTGCGGCAGACCGGACACTCCGACCGTGCCGACCGGGCCGGTGCCCCGCAGGATCACCGGGAAGACGCCGCCGTGCGCGGCGTACAGAGCCGGGTCCAGGTGCGGCTGCGCCTCGAACGTCGTGCCCTTCTCGCGGAACGTTGTGCCGACGTAGAACGAACTGTGGCCGAACAGGTCGACGACACGCGCCTTGCGTTCGAGCCAGCGGTCGTTGTCCGGCGCGGTGCCGGGCAGAGCGGCGTGGAAGAGCCGGTGTCCGTTGCGCTGCACCGAGATCGCGATCGGCAGGCCCTGCTCGCGGGCCGCGTCGAGCAGGTGCAGGCCGAGCTCGATGGCGACGTCGTTGCCGAAGCGGGTGAACTGCAGGCGGCGTTCCTGGGCGAGGAGTTCTTCGCTGGTGAGGCTCACAGCTCCACCACCCGGTTCTCGCGCGCGGACGTGAACGCGGCCTCGATGACCTCGAGCGCGTAGACCGAGCTCGACGGGTCGACCGGGATGCGTCCGGCCTGCAGTTCGGCGTAGAAGTTCTGGTAGGCGCCGGGTTCCACCGGGATTTCCGTGGTCTCGTCGAGGAGTCCGAGCTGCCCGGTGCGGGTTTCCACGCCCCAGTCCGGGTCGGTCGGACGGCGGCCCGCGTCGAGCGCGTCCTCCTGCTCGTCCATGCCGCTGATCACGAACGCGCCTTCGCTGCCGAGCACGCGGAACCTCGGGCCGTGGTTCGCCGCGTGCGCGTTGGCCCACAGGTGCGAGCGAACTCCGTTCTCATGCGTCAGCGCCACGAACACGTCGTCGTCGACCTGCACGCCGGGCCGGCGCAGATCCAGCTCCGCGTAGACGGTCTTCACCGGGCCGAACAACTGCAGCGCCTGGTCGACGAGGTGCGCGCCGAGGTCGTAGAGCAGACCGCCGGCTTCGGCCTTGTCCCCGAACTCGCGCCAGTTGTCCCAGATCTCCGGCACCCACCGCTCGTATCGAGACTCCAGGCGGGTGATGTCCCCCAATTGGCCGATGATCTTGCGCACGGTGAGGAAGTCGCTGTCCCAGCGGCGGTTCTGGAAGACGGTGAGTGGCACGCCTTTCGCTTGCGCTGAGGCCACCAGATCCTTCGCCTCGGCACTCGTCGGCGCGAACGGCTTGTCCACGACGACCGCGACGCCCTTGTCGATCGCGCGCTTCGCGTACTCGACGTGGGTGCGGTTCGGGGTGCCGACGACGATCAGGTCGAGGTCCATCTCGAACAGCTCGTCCGCGGTCACGATCTTGGCGTCCGGGTGCGCGGCACTGGCCTGCGCCTGCCGCTCCGGGTTCGCCGTGACGATCGCGACGAGGTCCATGCCGTCGGTCGAGGAGATGAGCGGGGCGTGGAAGACCCGTCCCGCGATGCCGTAGCCCAGCAGTCCGACTCGTGTCATGCTTCTCATTAAAGCAACGCTGTTGCATAATTGCTACGTGGACCTCACCTCGCTGCGTTCGCACAACGACCGGACGGTGCTCCGGCTGGTCCGCTCAGGGGCTCTGAGCAGGGCGTCCATCGCCGCGCAGACCAAACTGACCCCGCAGGCCATCTCGAAGATCGTGGCGCGGCTCATGTCGGCCGGCCTGCTGGAGGAGACCGGGGCGGTGCGCGACGGGGGCCGTGGCAAGCCGCGGATGGCGCTCCAGCTCCGGGCTGACGGCGCGGGTGCGTACGGGGCTTACGTCGACCGTGACGAGCTGCGGGTGGTGCGGCTCGACCTGACCGGCGAGGTGGTGTCGGCGTCCGTGGTGCCGTTGGCGCCGATGTTCACGCCGGACGACGTGCTGGCCGCGTTGGAGCCGTTGATCTCGGTCGACGAGAAGGTGCTCGGGCTCGGCATCGGGATCGCCGGTCCGCTCGAGCACCGCGACGGGGTGGTGTCGCCGAACGGTCTGCCGGGCTGGTCGCGCGTTCCGTTGAAGGCGCTGGCCGAGGAACGGCTCGGGCTGCCCGTCGTGGTGGACAAGGACACCAATGCCGCCGTGCTGGCCGAGGCGTGGCGAAGGCCCCTGCAGGACGCCGCCGTGGTGTTCGTCGGCACCGGTCTGGGTGTCGGCTTGCTGCTCGGCGGTGAGGTGCATCGGGGAGGACGGTCCGGGGCGGGAGAGTTCGGGCACACGACGATTCAGCTCGACGGGCCGCTGTGTGTTTGCGGACGGCGTGGGTGCGTCGAGGCGGTGCATGCGGCTTCCACGGGTGTCGAGGCCGCGCGGGTGCTTGCGGCCGCGGTCACGAACCTGGTGCAGCTGCTGGACCTCGACCAGATCGTCCTGAGTGGACGGAAGGTGCTCCGGTCGCCGGACCTGTACCTGCGGGCGATGCCGGACGTGGACGTGAGCATCACGTCCTACGGTGTCGACCTGGTGCCCGTCGGCGCTGGGCTGCTGGTCCTGGGCGAACTGTTTTAGCATCAGCGATGTGGACGTCGAGCACGTCATCGGCCTGCCTCATCCGAGGCTGCGGCCGTTCGTGACGCGGTACTCCGGGTATCGGATGCACACCGAGCCCGGCATTCACCGCGGCCTGCCGTCGCGCTCGCTCACGCTCATCGTGACCATGGACGGCACGGTCGACCTGGCGCAAGGCCGGTTCGCGACGCTGTGCGGCGGCCTGCACGACGAGGCCGTCATCATCACGCACGACGGGTTCCAGCACGGTGTCCAGTGCGAGCTCACGCCGTTGGGGATGCGGGCGTTCTTCGGCATGCCGGCGGGGGAGCTGGCGGCGACCACGGTCGGGCTCGACACGTTGGACGCTCCGGCCTCCGAACTGCGTGAACGGCTGCAGGAGGCGACGACCTGGGCGGATCGGTTCGCGCGGCTGGACGCGGTGCTGGGGCGGTTGATCAAGCCGGTCAAGCAGCAGGTCGAGGTGGCGTGGGCGTGGCAGCGGCTCGCCTCGGGAGCGCCGGTGGGGGAGATCGCCGCCGAGGTCGGCTGGAGCCGGCAGCACCTGAGCGCGCGATTCGCGGCCGAGTACGGGTTGACGCCCAAGGTCATGGGCCGGGTGATGCGGTTCGAGCGGGCCAACCGGATGCTGCGCGGCGAGGTCCGGCCGACGCTCACCGAAGTGGCCGTGGCCTGCGGATACACCGACCAGGCTCACTTCAACCGGGACTGGCGGGCGCTGTGCGGCGGGACTCCGACGGAGTGGATCGCGGCCGAGCTTCCATTCGTACAAGGCAGCGAGGACGGTCAGGGCGCAAGGTAGCTCGCATGACTACACCTGCACCTACCTGTTGGCCCGGACTGTCCTACTCCGACGCCCCGGCCGCGATCCGGTTCCTCGTGGAAGCGTTCGGGTTCAAGGAACATCTCGTCGTGCCGGGCGAGGCCGACGGCGAGGTCGTGCACTGCGAGCTGGTCTGGCCCGAGGGCGGCGGCGTGATGCTCGGGTCCGCCAAGCGCTCGGTCGGCGAGGTCACGGCGACCCACGTCGGCGCCGCGTCCGTGTACGTGGTGACCGATCGGCCGGACGAGATCCACGCGCAGTGCATGGCGCACGGAGCCACGGAGATCCGCGGGCTGCGCGATGAGGACTACGGCTCGCGCGGCTTCACCGTGGCCGATCCCGAGGGCAACCGCTGGAGTTTCGGCACCTATCGCGGCGCCTGACGAGGCAACCTTCTTGCGAGGTTTGGAGTCTTCTGGGTGAGAGGTTCACATCCAGGGGAGGACAAGTGCGCCTTGTAGCTGGTTTATCCGTCGCGGTGCTCGCCGCCGGGCTGCTCGGCCCGGCGGCGCACGCGGAACCGCCACGACCTCAGCTCACGACGACCAGGACCATCACGCTGATCAGCGGTGACAAGGTCGTCGTGAACGAGCGGGGCGAGCTCGTCGGGGTCGAGGGGCGGCCCGGCATGCGGTTCGCCCAGTACGTGCGGGACGACCACCAGTACGTCGTGCCCGCGGATGCCGTCGCCGCGGTGGCGCAGGATCGCGTCGACAAGCGCTTCTTCGACGTCACCGCGTTGCACGAGTTCGGCTACACCGACGACAAGATCGACCGGATTCCGGTGCTGGACAACGCTTTGCGCGCGGCGGCCGCGGTTCCGAAGAAAGATGCCGGGCAGCGCTGGAAGGGCAGGGCCAACTCTCGCGGCGCCGGAAAGCTGTGGCTCGACGGCAAGTCGGAGATCCTGCTGGACCAGAGCGTGCCGATGGTCGGCGCGCCGCAGGCGTGGCAGGCCGGGTTCGACGGCAGCGGCGTCACGGTCGCGGTGCTCGACACCGGCTACGACCAGAACCACCCGGAGCTCAAGGACGTCGTGGCGGTGTCGAAGGACTTCACGCCGGCGGGCATCCAGGACAACGTCGGCCACGGCACGCACGTCGCGTCCACGATCGCCGGGCGCGGCGTGAAGTACTCGGGTGTCGCGAAGGGCGCGAAGCTCGCGGTCGGCCGGGTGTGCGAGGCGCAGTGGTGCCTGGACAGCGCGATCCTGGCCGGCATGGACTGGGCCGCGCGCGAAGTCGGCGCCAAGGTCGTGAACATGTCGCTGGGCGGTGACCAGTCCGACGGCACGGACCCGTTGTCGCTCAAGGTCAACCAGCTCACCGCCGAGACGGGCGCGCTGTTCGTCGTGGCGGCGGGCAACGCGGGCGAACGGCGCAAGGTGTCGTCACCCGCGTCGGCCGACTCGGCGCTCGCCGTGGCGAACCTGCTGAAGTCCGGCACCCTGGAGCAGGGGTCGTCGCGCGGCCCGCGGCTCGGGGACTACGCGGTGAAGCCGGACATCGCGGCGCCGGGCACGGACATCGTGGCCGCGCGCGCCGAGAACACGTTGTGGGACCACTACGTCGACGACCTGCACGCGCGGCTGACCGGCACGTCGATGGCGGCACCGCACGTGGCGGGCGCGGCCGCGATCCTGGCGCAGCGCAACCCCTCCTGGACCGCGGCCGAGCTGAAGGCGCACCTGATGGCGACGGTGAAGCCGATCGCCGACACGTCCGCGAACGTCGGCACCGGCCTGCTCGACGTCGGGCGTGCGGTGACCCAGCAGGTGCGTGCGGACGCCGGCAGCCTGTCGTTCGGGTTGCTGGAGTTCCCGCACACCCGCACGTTCACGAAGACGATCACCTACCGCAACGACGGCTCGTCGCCGGTTTCCTTGTCACTGCGGCATGATCTCGGTGTCGGCTTCACCGTTCCGGCGTCCGTGGTCGTTCCTGCCGCCGGGTCCGCGTCGGTGGACGTCGTGCTGGATCCGCGCAAGGGCAACGGCACGTTCTTCGGGCACGTCACGGCTTCCGCCGAGGGTGTCTCGGTCACGACCTCGGTCGGCGCGTACGTGCAGGAGGAGCGGCACACGCTGACGTTGTCGGTCACCGGACGCGACGGCAAGCCCGTGGCGGACGAGTTCTTCGTGCTGGTCAACATGTCCACGCAGGAGTCCACCGGGCTCATCGTCGAGAACGGCACCGGCTCGGCCCGGTTGCCGGTCGCCGACTACGCGGTGCTGGGCCGGATCGACGAGAAGACCGCGAACTACGCGTGGTACACGCCGGTTTCCGCGACCGAGGTGGCCGGTCGCGTCTCACTCACCGCCGACGTGACGGCGACGCTGGATGCGCGGCAGGGCAAGCAGATCAGCGTCCAGCTGCCTGACTCGTCGGTCGTGTGGAACCGCGAGACCCAGCTGAAGGTGCCGATGAAGCCGGGCAGGACCAGCGGTGTCTCGGCGGTGACCGACGGACGGGTGCCGTTGTACAGCCTCTCGTTCGGCGGGAAGCTGCCGGAGCTGACCTACGACTCCGGACTCAACGGCGGGCAACCGCTGATCTCGGTCGTCGGCGGCTTCCCGGTGAACTACTTCGAGGCCAGCAAGCCCCTGCCGCCCGGCGACCACCAGCTCGACGTGGCCGAACGCGGTGGCGATGTGCGCGGCAAGCTCGCGCTCATCCGCACTGTCGGCGAGGACGTCAACGCCGCGGCCCAGGCGATGGCCGACGCCGGAGCGGTCGCGGTGCTGTGGGCCGGGCCGGTGCCGTTCGGGTCCGGGCAGACCGCCATCCCGGTGATCACCGTGGCGGAACACCACGTGGCGACGACGCCTGCTCGCCTGACGTTGCGCGCCATCACCGGATCGCCGGTGGCGTACGTGTTGTCCCTGCGGGACAAGGGCGCCTTGCCTGCTGGTACGAAGCACATCCGTCGTTCCGACCTGGCCGAGGTCAAGGCGCGGTACTCCACGTCCAACGGCGACGGCTCCGTGATCCAGCGGAACTACCCGCTGCAGGACGGGGTGTTGAACGGCAGCTTCGGCACGTTGGACGAGAGGCTCACGGCACCCGTCCAGCGCACCGAGTACTTCACGCCGGGCGACTGGTTCCAGGAGGGCTTCGACCTCAACAGCGCCACGTCGTGGGCCGACCTCGAACCCGTGACCTTCGTGGCGGGCCAGCACTACGAGCGCACGAACCTCCGCGCGGTCGCGTCGCCCCGGTTCGGCCGTCCGTACCTGGTGACCTGGTCTCAGGGCGGTGGCGTGGACCGGACTGGCGACATGATCAACACCCGGATCTCGCCGTTCGGCGGCTCCGGCTGGGTGGAGAACTGGCAGTACTCCGGCTACGGGTCCGTCGAGCTGAAGCACTCCGGCGAGTCGGTCGGCTGGGCGGACGTCCGGCAGGGCTCGTTCTACGCACCTGTGCGCGATGGTCGCTACCAGCTGGTGCTGGACGCGGCCCGGGACACGTCGGCGTTGTCGACCAACGTGCACACCTCGTGGGAGTTCTCCGCTGCCGCGGACGGCCGGTTGCCGTTGCTGGAGGTCGACTACACGGTGCCGGTCGACCTGCGGAACAGCTGGAAGGCCGGCGCGCCGATGCCGGTGAAGTTCACCGCGTCGCGTCAGTCCGGAGCGGGCAAGGCCACCGTGCGTGAGCTTCACGCGTTCGCTTCGTTCGACGACGGAGCCAACTGGGTGCCGGTGAAGTCCCTCGTTCCCCCTGGTGGGAAGGCTGGGGGCTTCGTGTCGCTACGCGTGGTGGCGACCGACGCGGACGGCAACACGGTCGACCAAACGGTCCTGCGCGCTTACCGCCTTCGGGCGTAACCGCACGGCCGTTCGGTCGTTGTAACCCCCTGCGGCACCTGCCCAGTTGTGCGCGAGACGATCCAGGGACGCGGCGTCTCGCAGCCGCGGGCAGGTGCCGCCATTAGGTTGGGCTCATGGGGAGCTTCGAAGACCTGGTGGTGGAGGGGGCGGCGGTACCGCTGGAGGGCTGGGACTTCTCCTGGTTCGCGGGCCGTGCCACCGAGGAACGCCCGCCGTGGGGCTACGCGTCGTTGATCGGGCAACGGCTCGCGGTGGTGGAGTCCGCTTTGGACCTGCAGACCGGCGGAGGCGAGGTGACCGCGTCCGCGCCTGTCCTGCCGCGCCTGATGGCCGCCACCGAGTCATGGCCGCCCAACGCGCTCGTGGCGTCCCGGAACCTGCCGCTGGTCGTGCGGGCGCCGGACGACGGGCCGCTGCCGTTCCGCTCGTCGGCGTTCGACCTGGTCATCAGTCGGCACCCGGTGGTGACGCCGTGGGTGGAGATCGCGCGGGTGCTGCGGTCCGGTGGGACTTACTTGTCGCAGCAGATCGGTGCTGGGACGAACCGCGGGCTCACGGATTTCATGATGGGTCCGCAGCCGGTGAGCGACGCTCGCAGCACCTCACGGGCGCGGGCGGAGGCTGAAGCCGCCGGGCTGGAGGTGCTGCGGTTGGAACCGGTGGAGTTGCGTGTGGCGTTCTTCGACGTCGGCGCGGTCGTTCACTTCCTGCGCAAGGTGTTGTGGACCGTGCCCGGGTTCACCGTGGAGGGGTATCGCGATCGGCTCCTGGACATGCACGAGCACATCCAGGAGCACGGCGAGTTCGTCTGCACCTCGACCCGGTTCCTCGTCGAGGCGCGCAAGCCCTAGAGCCAGTGCTTCTCCTGGTACCGCTTCATGATCCGACGACAACGGCCCCCTCCCGATGCAGCGGGAGGGGGCCGTTCCACGTGCTGTCAGCGGGGCTGGCGCTCGCGGCGGATCGTGATGCGCTTGCCCTTGATGGTGGCGTCACGCAGCTGGTCGATCACGTCGTTCGCCGACGTGCCCGGCACCTCGACCAGCGAGAACCGGTCCGCGATCTCGATCGCGCCGATGTCGCGGCCCTTGAGGTTCGTCTCGCCGGTGATGGCGCCGACGATGTCCTGCGGGCGGATGCCGGACGAGCGGCCCGCGCCCAGGAACAGCCTCGTCATGCCTTCGGACGGACCGCGGCGTTCGCGGCGGGGGCCGGCCGGGGCACCGTCGCGGCGCGGGCGGTCCTCGCGCGGGCGGACCTCCGGGATCTCCTCCTCGTCGGCCGCGGCACCCGAGGCCTCGTGGGCGAGCTTCACGGCGGCGAGCGCGATGTCCATGACGTCGAACTCGTCGGCCAGGGTCTCGACGACCACGCGGAAGCGGCTGAGGTCGTCCTCCATCAACGACTCCTGCAGCGACGAGCGGGTCAGCTCCAGCTGGCGGGCGCGCAGGTCGGCGACCGTCGGGACCTTCTCCATCGGGATCTTGGTCTTGGTGACGCGCTCGATGGTCTTGAGCATCGAGTTCTCGCGCGGCTCGACGAGGGTGATCGCGACGCCCTCACGGCCGGCGCGGCCCACGCGGCCGATGCGGTGCGTGTACGCCTCGGGGGCGGACGGCACGTTGTAGTTGACGACGTGCGTGAGCTGCTCGATGTCGAGGCCGCGGGCCGCGACGTCGGTGGCCACCAGCAGATCGGCCGTGCCGCCGCGCAGGCGGGCCATCACCCGGTCGCGCTGCTCCTGGCTGATGCCGCCGTGCAGCGACTCGGCGCGGTAGCCGCGGCCGTTCAGGGTCTCGGTGAGCTGGTCGACCTCGTCGCGCGTGCGGCAGAAGACGACCGCGGCGGTCGGCGCCTCGACGTCCAGGACGCGGCCGAGCGCGGCGGGCTTGTGCTCGCGGCGCACCAGGTACGCGGTCTGCCGGACGCGCGGGGCCTCGCCCGGCTCGGTCTTCTCGCGCTCGATCTGGATCAGCACCGGCTCGCGCAGGTGGCTCTTGGCCATGCGGTTGATCCGCGGCGGCATGGTGGCCGAGAACAGCACGGTCTGCCGTTCGGCCGGCGCCTCGGCGAGGATCGCGTCGATGTCCTCCGCGAAGCCCATGTCGAGCATCTCGTCGGCCTCGTCGAGCACGACCATCCGCAGGTCGCCCAGCTGCAACGTGCCGCGCTGCAGGTGGTCGATCGCGCGGCCCGGGGTCGCGACCACCACGTCGACGCCGCGGGACAGCTCGCGCAGCTGGCGGCCGATGGGCTGGCCGCCGTAGATGGGCAGCACGCGCGCGCCCATGTGCCGGCCGTAGCGGTGCACCGCTTCGGACACCTGCACCGCCAGCTCACGAGTCGGCGCGAGCACGAGGGCGAGCGGCTTCTCGCCCTTGCCGATCCGGTCGGCGATGCGTTCGAGCAGGGGCAACGCGAACGCCGCCGTCTTGCCCGTGCCCGTGGCGGCCTGCCCGAGCAGGTCGTTGCCCGCGAGCAGCGGCGGGATCGCTTCACTCTGGATCGGCGTCGGCTCCTCGTAGCCCAGGGTCGTGAGGGCGTTGAGGATGTCGGGCCTGAGCCCCAGGTCGGCGAAACCGTTGTCGGCGGTGGTCATGACGAGTATCTTCCCCCACCGCCTCACATCGCACTCACTCAGCACCGGTGAAGGCCAGGTCAGGCCACCTCCTGCAGGCTCACGCGGACTTCCTCGCTGCTCGTCGCGCCGTTGACCGTCACCGAGATCTTGACCTGACCAGGCCTTATCGCGGTGAGCAGTCCGGTGCCGGGATCGAGCCACGCCACGTGCCACGGCCTGAGCCCGGACGCGTCGCCCACGTGCAGACCGGGTGACCCTTCCCACACCACGCCCATCGGATACTTCACCGGCAACGTCCGCGAACCCTGTTTCAGCGTCGCCGCAACCGTTTCCCGCTCGCCCAGCCGGAGGTGCGCCGGCGCCTGCACTTGGAGTGCGTCCACATGGGGTCGGATCTCAGCCTTCACTCCTCGGTCCGTCACGCCGACGAGCGTCCAGCCGGTGAACCCGCCCGCCTCGGCAGGTGCCTTGCCGGAGTTGCCGTTGACCACGTAAGGGACTGCGTCCACTGTGGACGCGAAGAAGCCGCCCACGTGCCCGCCGATGAACGCCGTGGGCTTGTCGCGTTCGGACAGCAGCCTCTCGAAGTACGCCGCCTCCATGCGGTCGGAGAGCTGGCTCGTGTGCGCGGGCGTCGGGTCGCGCGGCGGGTGGTGCATCAGCACGACGGCCTGGCCCTCCGCGGTGTGGAGCGCTTGCCGCAGCATCTCCATCTGGTCGAAGCCGCCGCCCCTGATGGTTCCGGTCGACGAGTCGAGCAGGACGAACCGCGTGCCCTTGTGGTCGAACGTGCGGTGGGTGGCGCCGAACTCGCGGCGGAAGTTGTCGATCGTCCCCGGACCCATGATCTCGTGGTTGCCCGGCACGTAGTACCAGGGGAAGTCGCCGAGCTCCTCGGTCAGGATTCTTCTGGCCAGCTTCAGGTCCTCCGGCGAGGCCTCGTCCACCAGGTCGCCGTTGATCACCACGAACTCCGCGCCCGACGCCTTGATCTCCTTCAGCGCACGTCTGGCGGACCTCACCAGGTCGCTGTCGGGGTTGCGCGCCACGAACTGGGCGTCGGACATGACCGCGAACTTCCAGCCGGCGGCCTGGCCGATCACGTCCTCGCGCAGCTCCGGCGTGGGTGGCAGGGTGACTTCCGGCGGGACTCGCGCGGTGATGTCGTCGACGAGCACCTCGCCCTGGTAGGAGCGGTCGGCTTTCGTCTCGATCGTGTAGAACCTGGTGACCTGGATGGGGAACTTGAGCTCGGCGGGGACGGGCACCTCCAGCTGTCTCCAGCCGTTCCAGGTGATGTACGGGCCGTAGAGCGACCTCGACTGGCCCGTCGCGTCCGTCACGGTGAACGCCGTCCACTCGCCCTTGCCGCTGCCGTTGACCCAGGCGCCGAGCGACAGGGGTTGCCCGTCGACCTGCAGCGGCTTCGGCGGCACGGCGTAGGCGGTGCGGGTGCCGGTCGACTGCGTGAAGTCGTAGCTCAGCTTCAGGGCGTTGCCGGTGTGGCCGTTGGGGTCGGGAGTCACTGAGCCGGTCGCGCGCCGAACCAAAAGTCCACTGTGGAGCGTCGGTTTCGAAGCCGGCGATCAGCTGTTCGTCCGCGCCGACGGTGACCGCCAGCTGGGTCTCCTCGCCCTGTGCCCGCGCCCTGATCGTGGTGGCGCCGGTTTTCTTCGCGGTGATCTGCAGGTCGGGGGAGATGTCGATGACCTCGCGGTCGTAGCCGAGGTCCAGGTCCGCGCGTTCGATCGGCGCGCTGTGGCCCTTCGCGTCGAAACCGTTGATCCGCAACGGTTTCCGCTCGCTCACGGTCATGCTGGTCCGGGTGGTTTCTGGAGCGATTCGCGCGAGCTTGCCCAGCACCGTGAGCTTGGTGGTGTTGTTGGTGAGGCCGCGGAACGCCGTGAAGCTCGCCGGTCCCGTGTGCGGTGCCGCGTGAAAGGTGTCGCCGATCGCCCAGCCACCCGTTGCGCGCGTGATGTGCTCGTTGTTGGTGGACGGTCCGTACGTCTCGTCGTAGCCGTGCACGGTCATACGGCGGGTCATGCCGGGGAAGACGCGCTTGTCGTCGGTCTGCACGTCGAACCCGACGAGCCTGCCGGAGCCATGTGGCGCGTAGAGGGCGAGGCCGTTGGGGATCGGGCGTTCGGCGCCGTCCGAGGGCGTGTTGACCGTCTTGAGCTCGGTGGTGCCAGGTTCGCGCGCGAGCATGGTCGACGACCCGCCGCCGTCGAGGTTGAGGGCGTTGTACGCGCCGAGCTCGATCATGGCGTCGGCGAGGTCCTTGAGGTTCAGGCCGAGCAGGTACGCGCCCTGCCGTCCGTCGACGGTCAGCATGAACATCTTCTTGCCGTCCTGGGAGAAACCGACGGCGGTGCGCGGGTGCGGCGGATCCGTCGGCGCGACGTTCCTGCCGTCCTCGACGAGCAGCTGGCGCCCGCCGATCGCGGTCCGCGGCTTGCTGCCGTTGCTGGTGCGGCTCTCGTACCTGATGTCTACGTGGTCGCCGGGCTTGAGTTGTTTGAGCACGTCGGCGCCCTTGTCGCGGCCAACGAGCGCGTAGCCCTGGACGGGCTTGCCACTGGGGCTGCCGATTTCCTGGACGATGTCGTTCTGCACGATCACTTCGGCCGTGTTCGTCGCGCCTTGCGTGGCGCGCGCCCTGCTGTAGGTGCCCCACAACGGGTTGAAGACACCGATGCCGTCCACGTCGATCTTCGCGCTGTTGAGCTGCGTCAGCTTGTGCGTGCCGTTGAGCGTGCCTTCGAAGAAGGTCTCCATCACGCTGCCCACGCCGGCCGCGTCGATGCCGACCGCTCTGCCTTGGCCGGACTTCCTGAGCTGCCCGTCCTGGACGCCGACGCCTTCGGGTGCGTTGCTGTTGTTGATGTCGAAGAAGTCGCCGTTGATCGCCGCGACCGCGTTCTTGGTTTGGCTGGAGAGGGGAGCTGCCCGGGCGACCGTGCCGTTGTCGACGTAGCCGACCTCGGCTCGGGTGAGATCCACGGCGAGCGCGTCGCCGCGGATCCAGCCGCTCTGTTCGTACCAGTCGAAGGAGCTGAGGGTGACGCCGGGAGCGACGGGTCTCTCGGTCCGCTCGGTCTCGATGCGTCTGCTGATGTCGGCGTGAGCAGGGGAAACGGGCGCAAGGAGGGCAGCGGTGATGATCACCGTGAGTGCACGTCTCGTCACGCCGCGAAACGTATCGAGCGGTGGTGAAGAAACGCCTAACGCGGGCGATCGTGCGGGAAGCCCCAGCTCGGCGGTCTTATGCTGGCTCGGTGACGAATAGCCTGACGGTCTGCTCCTCGCACCTGATCACCCTGCCGAGCGCGCCTTTCGGCCCGGTTCGCGAGGCGATCGCCGATGCTCGTGCCGCGGTGAACGAGTTCGACCCGGAGCTCGTGGTCTTCTTCGGCACGGACCACCGTCGTGCGTTCCGCGCCGTGGTGCCGACGTTCGCCGTGGTGCTGTCGGCCACGGCTCAGGGCGACGTCGCCGGTCCGTCCGGTGCCTACGACGTGCCTTCCGCGCTGGGCCGCGCTCTGGTCGCGGATCTGGTGGCGGGGGAGTTCGACATCGCGACCGCCTACGAGGCCGCGCTGGACCACGCGTTCGGCCACACGGCGCGCGACCTGCTCGGCGAGATCGACGCCAAGCCGGTGCTGCCGATCTTCATCAACTGCGCCTCGCCGCCCCACGCGTCCTTCCGCCGCGCGGCGTCGCTGGGACGCCGCGTCGGCGAGTTCTTCGCGGACAAGCGGGTGCTCTACGTGGGTTCGGGCGGCCTGGCGCACGACCTGCCGGGATTCCGCGAGCCCGAGACGGGCGAGGTGCTCACGGAGGAGGAGCGCCAGGCGTGGATCAAGTCGGTCAACGAACGGGCTCGTGTTGAAGGCACGATCCGCGAACTGGTGCGCACGTGGGACGAGGCCTTCCTGGCCGGCATCGGCGGGACGTCGTGGGACTGGCTCGACGAGATCGGCGTCGACCTGGTCGAGCGCGGCGGCAACGGCGCGGCGGAGTGCCTCACCTGGACGGCGGCGTGGGCCGCCGGTGGCCAGGCCCTGAAGACGCTGGCGCACGAGTTCGACACGAACGGCCGCGCCGTCGCGATTTCGGACAAGTAGACACACTGCTCGGGCTGATGCGCGGCGCTTCGTTCCGCGCAAAGGTCTTCCGCTGTAACCCTTTCACCTCCACCCCCGATCAACTGGCCAGTCGTTGAAGGGTGGAGGCAACCATGGGCTTCTCGGTGAAGATCGCGCCTGGTGTGCGCGTCCGAGCATCGAGCCGCGGAATCCGTACGAGCGTTGGCCCTCGCGCGGCCCGACTCCACGTCGGCGGCGGCCGGACCGGATTCTCGTCAGGCGTCGGGCCCGTGGGTTTCTACACGTCGCTGTCCGGCACGCGACAGCGAAGCGGTGGCGCTTCGAGCCGAAGCACCGCTGGCACCTCGCAGCGGACACTGGCGCAAGCCGCCAAGGCCGAGCTCGCCGGGCAACTTCGTGCCGCTCTGTTCAACATCCTCAACCTGCACCGCCAGGACTTCCCGCCCGCCGCGCGGCCTATCGCCCCCGCACCCCCGCCGGTGACAGCGGACGAAGTCAGACGAAGGCACCACAAGCACGCCCTGGCCGGCATCGGTCTCTTCCAGCGGACCGCTCGGCGGGAGGCCAAGGCCCGAGCGGAAGCCTCGGCCGCAGCCGAGATCCAGGAACTTTCAGCTCGGCGATCAGCGGCACACGCCCAACATCAGGCTGACCTGGACCAGTGGTGGGACGCCTTGCGGGTCAACGACGAGACCGTCGTGCTCGAAGTGCTCACGGCCGCTTTCGAGGACAACGAAGCACCCGCAGCGCCGGTCGGGGTGAGCGGCTCCGAGCTGACCGCCGTGGTGCTGGTGCCGACGGTCGACATCGTGCCGGAGAAGAAGCCGACCACGACCGCGGCAGGCAACCTCAGCCTGAAGAAACTGACCAAGACGGAGCGGAACAACCTGCATCTCACGCTGGTGGCTTCGCACATGCTCCTGACGGTGCGCGAGGCGCTGGCGGTGGCGCCCGGAATCACCGCCGTGCGAGTCGTCGCGCTCCAGCAATCACGCGTCGACTCCTACGGCACGCCCCAGATCGACGTGGTGTTCTGTGCCCACTTCGAACGTGACCGCCTCGCTGCCGTGCGCTGGAACGAGGCCCAGGCCAACAACATCATCCACGACACCGCCACCGAAGTCGTGGTGGATCTCAAACGTACGACGCAGGAGCTTCTGCCCATCGACCTGAGCACAGAACCAGCCATTCGGGGCCTTCTCAGCCGAGTCGAGATTGGCGAACTCGTCGACCGCCAGGGATGAGACGCACGGAACCTCGTCCGTGAGATCGGGTTACGTGCCCTCCACCGTGGTGAGCGCGTCGGCCTCGGCCAGGTACAACCGGCCGAGGTCGATGAGGAGCGTCCCCAGCTCCCGATAGTGCTCCGCGCGCTTGAGGTCGGGAATCAGCCCACATGTGCGCAACATGTTCTGCGCGAGCATCTCCCCGAACTGTGGATAACTCTTCACCACCTCACGCGAGAGCCGCTGAAGAGATATGCGGAGCAGGTCCTCCGTCAGGATTTCCGCGGCCATGGCAGGATCCCCTCGCTCTCACGCCAGACGCCGTCGCAGTCCCAGCACGTCGGCCACACGTTCTTGTCGCGCCAGAGGCTCACCTGGTGTGGCACAACAGGATCGCCGCAGAGTGTCTCGACGAGCTGCCCCCTGGCGGGCTCGTCGTGGATGGCGTGACGCCGCCCCCCGTGGGGCATCCAACGAAATCTCACGGAATCAGGTTCGCGCTTGGAACAACTCCAAGCTACCGCCCACGCGAGGTTTTGTGCGCGAATTCGGCGGAATAGCGGAGAATTCATGTTCTCCATGGCGAAAATGTGCTCGTGTGTGTGGTGGGTGCTTACGGCGGAGAACCTTCACACGAGCGCGCTGAGGTTCGTGCGGCGGGTGCTGCCGGTCTTCGCCAGCAGATTCCGGACGTGTGTGTCGACGGTCCGCCGCGACACCGACAGCTTCACGGCGATGTCGGCGTTCGTGGTGCCCTGGGCGATGAGCAGCAGCACGTCCATCTCACGGCTCGTCACGCCGAACGCGCGCAGGTGGGGCGGCACTTGCGCGTCGCCGCGGCCTCTGCGTGGGATCGGGATGCCGGCTTCGCGCATGACTTTCTCGCAGCGACGGCGCCACGGGTCGTTGCCCAGCGAGACGAAGGTGCCGTGGGCGGGGGTGACTCGGGCGACGTCGTGCGTCAGCGTGGCGCCCATGGCGGCCAGCAGGGGAGTGCGGTCCAGGTCGTCCCACGCTCGGGCCTCGCCGAAGACGAGGTGTGCCAGGCCGCGGTTGGTCCAGGAGCCGATGCCGTGGTCCAGCAGATCCGCGGCGAGGGACGCGTCCGCGTGGTCCACGAACGAAAGCAGCGCGCGGATGCCGCGGGTCTCCGGGAACGACGTCAGCGCGCCCGCGTAGTGGAGGGCTCCGGCGAGGTCGGCCGCCAGCAGTGCGTGCCACAGCTCCGCGGTGGCGGGAGCGGCAGGTCCGAGCGGGTCGCCGGACAACGCCGCGACCGTCCACAGGTGGTGGTCCGCGAGCGAGAGCAACGTGCCGTGGGCGGACGCGCGAGCATGCTGGAGGCGGAACGGGCTGGCCACGGTCAGGCAGTCGACCACGCCCAGTTCGAGCTCGGCACGAGAACGCCAGCACACAAGAGAACGCAGCTGTGTCAACGGTTCCACCGCGTCGGCCGGATCGCCCGTCATGGCCTCGCGCGCGTCCAGGAGCAGTTCGGTGCCGTCCGGGACGCCTGCCAGGAGGTGGGCCGCGGCCGAGGTGTGGTCGCCCAGTTCGACGGCGCAACGGGCGGCACGGCTGTGGGTTTCCGGGGTCGGGACCGACGAGGAGAGGTGGGTCATGGCCTCGTCGAAACGGCCGAGCGAGACCAGGGCGGAGGTGAGCGCGTCCACCGCGGCCGCGCGGATCTCGTCGCTGGGCGCGAGGGTCAGCGCCATCTCGGCCGCCAACGCTGCCTGTTCAGGCGAGCGCAGGGCCAGGTGGCGGCTCAGCAGCACGCGGGTCCGCGCGGCCCGGGTGGGGGAGGCGCGGTGCAGCACGGCTTCGCGGATCAGGCCGTGCCGGAAGCAGTGGGTCTGGCCGCCCACGAGGAGACCGGCGGTGGTCAGTTCGTGCAGAGCGGCGGCGACGGTGTCCGCGTCGAGGCTGGTGAGCGGCTGAACGTCCTGCCACGCCACGGCTTCCTCCGCGACCGCGACGGCGTGTGCCACCTCCGCCGCGGCCGGACCGGCCGAGTCCAGAGCCGCGGCGGTGAAGGCGTTGAGGGTGGGAGAGGTGCCGGTCGCGCACAGTTCGACGATGGCGAGCGGGAGGCCCTCGGCGCGCGTGAGCAACGACGGTGAGCCGTGCAGAGCGTCGATCAGGGCCAGCGAGGCGTCGTCGGCCAGGCGCGGGAGCAGGTCGGAGCCAGCAGGAGCTCGCTCGGAGGTGACGACGACGGCGCTCGCGGTGAGGTGGGGGTGCGCGGAGGCGCCGTCGAGGATCAGGACGCCGTTGACCGTGTGCAGCAACCGGGCCACGGCCTCGGCCTGGACGTCGGAAGAGACGGGTCTGCCGGTGCGCCATTCCGGGACGAGTTCGCCGAGGGCGTCGCGGTAGCAGGCGGGGAGCTCTGGCCAGCCGCGGCGCGTGACCGGGAGCAGGGCGTCGGTGAGGGCGCGGCCGCGCAGGACGGTGCGGCCGTGGTCGCTCGCGATCCGCGCGAACTCCGTCAGCAGCCGTGACTTGCCGATGCCCGTCTCGCCGCGGATCGCCATCGAGCAGCCGTTCGCCAGCGCCTCCCGCCACTCGGTCAGCTGGTCGTCTCGTCCGAAGAGCGGTGTCACGGTTCCAGCTTTCGGGCTGCCCGCGCACCGGCGCCACCTCCATTCCGTTTCCGGCTAACTACGCAACGTCGCCGCCCTAATTCCGCAGCCGGTACCGACGCGGCCGCCCCCGTCCGGTTGGTCAACTTGGTCAGGTCGGATTCCCAGGAGGGGGAAACATGCGTTTAGCAGCAGTGACGGCAGCGGCGCTGGCCGCCGTGGCCGTCTTCACCGGTACGGCGAACGCGAGCGGCTACGAGCACGACGGGTTCGAAGGTTCCTACTGGAACCGCTGGGAGCCGGGCCAGTCCGGCGCCGCGCAGGCGGGCTACGACGACCAGGGCGAGCCCGGTGTGGCCTTCCGCGGTTCGGTCAACGGCTGGCTGTACTCGAACGGCGGGTGGGCGGCCAACCGGCGCAAGGTCGACGTGTCCGGCTGGGGCTCGCGGGGCAACTGCGAGGCGCGGATCTGGGCCAACCCGCTCGGCCGGGCCAACCAGGTCGAGCTCCAGGTCTGGGACCCGAACGGCTGGCAGATGATCGCCACGGAAGCACCCTGGCTGCAGGGCGACAGCTACCAGCAGATCGTCACGCACGTGAACCTGAACGGCCGCAACACGGTCTACGTGCAGGCCATCTTCGCCACCAGCGGAGCCGCTCAGTTCGTGCGCCTCGACGAGATGGAACTCGAGTGCACGTGAGCACCTGATGTGCCCGCGACCGGGCCGCGGACCCCAGCCGCGGCCCGGTCGTTACCATCCGAACCATGACCATGCCCGCAGCGATCGAAGCCGTCCGCGCAGCGTTCGCCGGGCTGACGGCGGGGGAGTTCGAGCTACCGCCGCGGCAGGCGTTCAGCGACAGCCGCTCGCTCGTGATGTCGGTGCACCACAAGCCGACGAGGTCCACGGCGGTCAAGGTGATCAGCATCGAGATCGAGCGGGATCCGGTGATCACCGGCACGATCGTCTACTCGCACCCGGACGGCCAGTTCGTCACCGACGCGGTGCCGCTCACGACCCTGCGCACCGGCGCTGTCGTCGGCGTGGCGACGGATCTGCTGGCCGACGAGGACGCGTCGCACCTCGCGTTGCTCGGGGCCGGGGCGCAGGCGGCGGACCAGGTGCGGGCCGTGCACGCGGTGCGGCCGTTGAAGAAGCTCGTCATCTACAACCGCAACGCGCGGAAGGCCGAGGCGTTGCTGGACAGCTTGAAGGACGAGCTGCCGGACACCGTCGTGGACGTGGCGCTGGACGCCGAGCAAGCGGTCGAGGGCGCGGACGTCGTGTGCTGCGCGACCGCGTCGACGATGCCGCTGTTCTCCTGCGACGCCTTGCAGGAACGGGTGCACGTCAACGCGATCGGCTCGTACCGGCCGGTGATGCGGGAGCTGCCGCAGGCGCTGCTCGAGTCCGCGGAAGTCGTGGTGGTGGACCAGGTCGAGGCCGCGCTGAGCGAGGCCGGGGAGATCATCCGGGCAGTGCGGAGTGGCGTGCTCAGGCTGGAGTCGCTCGTCGAACTCGGTGCGGCGCTGGGGAATCCGCC
The DNA here is from genome assembly GCF_040611995.1 of Lentzea sp. NPDC006480. Classification (NCBI taxonomy): domain Bacteria; kingdom Bacillati; phylum Actinomycetota; class Actinomycetes; order Pseudonocardiales; family Pseudonocardiaceae; genus Lentzea; species Lentzea sp. NPDC006480. Next base: position 51,150 of record NZ_JBEXPJ010000028.1, on the reverse strand, counting down.
GCTCAGGGAGGGCCGGACCGTGTTCAAGTCGGTCGGGGTCGCGGTGCAGGACTGGGCTGTGGCAAGGCTCTTGGCATAACAGAACGCTGGACGCCGAACCCTTCCGCCGCAGGGGTTCGAACGTCCAGCGCGGTGATTCTCCCGGTCAGGTCATGCGCTACCCGGCCGGGAGAAACCTCATACCTGCCACTTCTGGCTGGCGACGCCGAGACAGTCCCAGATGTGGAGTCTTGTCCCGTCGGCCGAGGAACCTCCCACGGCGTCCAGGCACTTGTTCGCCTGCGGGTTCACGATGTCCTGAGCCCCGCTGACGGCCCACTGCTGGGCAGGCGAACCGTTGCAGTCCCAGAGCTGGACCACCGTGCCGTTCGCGGTTCCGCCGCCGTTGACGTCGAGGCACTTGCCCAGCGCGCGGATGGTGCCGTCACCGGGACGGCTCCACTTCTGGGCCGCGTTGCCGTTGCAGCCGGTGATCTGGATGGGCGTGCCGTTGGCGGTGTTCGCCCACGGGACGTCGACGCACTTCCCGCCGATGCCGCGGATCTCCGAGCCACCGGCGGGTGGCTGACCGCTGTCGTTGGAGACGCGCACCCAGTCGATCACGAGCTGCTGCGGGAACGTCGTGCTGCCGTCCGGGTAGCCCGGCCACTCACCACCGACCGCGAGGTTGATGATGATGAAGAACGGCTTGTTGAACACCCACGGGTTGCCGTTGACGTCGGTCGGCGTGTTGCGGCCGTAGACGTTGCCGTCCACCGACCACACGATCTCGCCGGGACGCCAGTCGACGGCGAAGTTGTGGAAGCCGTCGGCGAAGTTCGGGCCGTTGTAGGCGTGGGACTTGCCACCCGCGCCGCTGTAGCCCGGCCCGTGGATCGTGCCGTACACGGTGCTGGGCTGGTGGCCCAGGTTCTCCATGATGTCGATCTCACCGGACCCCGGCCACGGGTTGCCGCTGTTGATGTCCGCACCCAGCATCCAGAACGCCGGCCAGATGCCCTGGCCGCGCGGCAGCTTCATCCGCGCTTCGAACCGGCCGTAGGTCTGGGTGAACTTGCCCGCGGTGTTGATCCGCGCGCTCGTGTACTGGCAGGGCCCGTTCCAGCACTGCTGGCCGGGGTTCTCGCGCTTGGCGGTGATCACGAGGTTGCCGTTGCCGTCGTGCACCGCGTTCGAGGTGCCCGACTTGTACCACTGCAGCTCTTTGTTGTTGCCGTTGTTGTTGCCAACTTCCATTTGCCACTTGCCCCCGTCGACACCGGTGCCGGCGGGCGCGTTGAACTCGTCGGCCCAGGTCACCGCCGCATTGGCAGGGGGAGCTTGGGTGGTGGTGGCGACGGTGATCCCCGCGGCAACCATCAAGGCGGCAGCGAGGGCCGTCCCGATGCGTCGCTGCATCGAACCGACCTTTCCGGGATTTAGTTGTGCGCCCAGTGGTTCGGAAGTGTTGTCACGCCGTGACTCTCGGTCAACGTGTAAACCTTTTCACGTTCTTGTCATGATGAGAGCGCTCCCAAACGATCTAGGTCTCGACCAGCGGGTTCAGCACGTCACCTTCGCGTCGGCCTAGTCCGCGTGGTCGGAGTTGATGCCGTCACCGCCGTCTGTCACGACCAGCCGGACCTGGTCGGCGCCGGACACGTTCGCCTGCACCGGTTTCGCGGCCATGGTGCCGGTCACGACGCCGCTGTCCGCGCGCAGCACGCCGTCCACGCCGACCTGGGCGGTCACGGTGGAGCGGCGGCGGCCCAGCAGGTACTCGACGTCACTGAACGCGTGCATGCCCAGCCCCTTGCGGAACGTGGTGCCCTGCACCGTCAGGGCGCGGCCGTCGCCGAGGCCGACACGTAACTCGCCGTGGTGTCGACGGCGCCGGTCCACAGGTCGCGGACCGAGTAGGTGCCCGCGCCGAGGCCGACCTCGCGCAGATCAGTGGAAATCGTTGCGGCGGCGGTGTTCTCGTTGAACAGGGCCACGGCCACGTCACCATTGGCCAGCGGGCGGGACAACACGTGCACGCCACCAGAAGCACGCACGACATGGCCCGCGAGCGCCACGTTCTGCTTGAAGATCGACAGCATCGACGACCAGCTGTCGGAGATGTCGCCTGTGGTGCGCCAAAGGTGCCCGGCGCCGGCGGCCCACAGCCACGGCTGGTTCTCGCCCCACTCGCCGATCGACAGCACGATCGGACGGCCGGTGCGAACCAGGGCGTCGTGCATCGCGCGGTAGCGGGCGCGCGCGTCCACGCCATGGTTGTTGCGGTTGTCGTACTTCAGGTAGTCGAGGCCTCACGAGACGAACAGGTTCGGTGTAGATGCCGAACTTCAGGCCCTTGGCGTGCCCGTAGTCGGCCAAAGCCTTGATACCGCCCGGGAAACGGGCCGGGTCGGGCACCAGGTCGCCGTTCGACGTACGGGACGGCAACGCCCAGCAGTCGTCGATGTTGACGTACTGGTAGCAGATTCACGTTGTGGGCCAGCCGTCTCCGGAAGGTCCGGAAACCTTCCGGAGACGGTGTGGATCAGCCCTGCGGGGTGGTGATCAGGTTGAACGTCGAGCCACCGCTCGCCTGGCGGGCGCTCAGGTCCTCCAGGATCGTCGAGAGCGGCGAGTAGTTGTTGAGCTCGCCGTTCTGGCAGGCGCCGCTGCGCGACTGCTGGCTGCCCTCGAGGATGCCGAGACCCGACTTGGTGACCTGGCTGAACAGCGGGCCGCCGCTGTCACCCGCGCGGGCACAGAGGTCGGTGTTGATGCCGACGTCGGTCGAGAGCACGCGGCCGCACCGGGTGCCGACGAGGTAGCCCTCACCGGCGCCGCTGTCGTAGGAGTCGGGGTAGTTCACCGCGCTGGAACCGGAACCCGTGGCGCACACGATCGCGCCGGTCAGGATCTGGGCCAGCGGGGTGACCGAGGTGATCTCCTGGTTCTCGGAGGTCGCCTGCGGGCCGCACGGGGTGTCGCCGTTGCTGTCCAGACCGCCGTTGCGGCAGTACTTCAGCACCGTGTTGCGGTTCGGCTGGCTCTCCAGCCACTTGTTCGCCGTGGTGGCGTCGATGTACTGAACGGCGGCGTAGTCGTACGGGTAGGCGTTCTTCTCGATGCCGTGCTGGTTCACGACGTTCTGGCGGTTGTGCTGCGTCGGCACGTTGTTGGTCTTGGTCGCCATGCAGTGCCCGGCGGTCAGCACCCACGGCACGTTCGGGAACGCCCCGCCGGTCGTGCGCAGGTTGAAGCCGCTGGTGCAGCCGCCCACAGTGCCGTTGTCACGGGTCATGTCCAGGCGCAGGCCGCCGCGCATGGGGCCGTGGTTCGTGCAGTACAACGGGTGGCAGAAGCCCCAGTCGACCGGGTCGCCGGCGTACGGGGTCGGCTGCTTCAGGGTGCGGGCCGAGACCAGGCTCGGGTCCGCGTCGAACGTGCGCGTCTCGGCCAGTCCCGTCACAGCGGGCTTCTTGAGCCACGAGCGTTCCCAGACCACCACGCGGTTCTCGGTCTGGCTGACGGCCGGCAGGTACACCGACTCCGCGCCCGCGCCGACCTGCCTGGCGATCCGGTCGTGGGCCGCCTGCAACGTGGCCAGGGAGTTCTTCACCGTGCGGACGCTGACGTGCGCGCGGTCCGGCAGGGAGGCGATGTGTCGTTGCGCGGCAACGGGCTTCGTCATCGCGACGACGAGCTTGCCGCCCGCCTCCTGGTCGATCCACATGCCGCCGTACTCACCGGCGGCCTCGCGCTTCAGCGTCGCCTCCAGCTTCGCCGCGTCGTTCTGGAGTTCGAGTCTCCGCAACGCCTCGCGCTCGCTGACCTTGTACGTGTGCTTCAGGTAGTCGATCGACTCCCGGACGGTGCCCGGGTCGATCGAGGTGTGCAACGTCGGTCCGGCGGTGGCCGGTGCAGCCGTGATGGTCGCCGCGGCCACCAGGCCGACGGTGACCGCCCCCACAAACTTGGCTACTCGCAAGGATTCTCCCCATGCCGATGCGAATGACTTGTTCTTCATAGCCGGAAAGCACCGCCCGTGCCGGTGAATCCGCAAGATCTTCACAAAATCTGCGGTGGACACGCACAGGCTAATGGTGTTAGCTTTTGAGCTATGGCCGTTCGCCCACGTCTCACCACCGCCAAGGTCGTGGACGCCGCACTGGAGCTGATCGACGAGCAGGGTGTCGAGGGACTGACGCTCGCCGCCGTCGCCGCCCGCACCGGCGTCGCCACGCCGTCGCTGTACAAGCACGTCGCGAGCCTCGCCGAACTGCGCGGACACGTCGGCGTGCGGGTGCTGGAGGAGATGACCGACCGGTTCACGCGGACCGTGCTCGGTCTGTCGGGCGACGCGGCCGTCGAAGCGCTGATGCACGCATATCGGTCGTACGTAAGAGAAAGCCCGAAACGCTACGCCGCCATGCCGATGGATCCGCTGCACGACGAACTGCAGCAGGCCGCGGGCGTGAAGCTCATCGAGGTCATGCTCGCGACGTTGCGGAGCTACGGCCTGGAGGGGTCCGACGCCATCCACGCCACGCGACGGCTGCGGGTGATCGTGCACGGCTTCGCGTCGATCGAGTCCGGCGGCGGCTTCGGCCTGCCGGAAGGGCTCGACGACACCTACGACCAGCTCGTCCGGATGTATCTCACCGATCTCAGGGGGCAATCATGAAGTGGACGCTCACCGCCGCGGGCCTGCTTTTCCTGCTGTACCCGGCATTACGCCCGTGGGAGGACGAAACGACGACGCAGGGCGCGCAAGCCGCGATGGGCTCGAACCTCTGGGTCGCGTCGCACCTGTTCGCGATGATCGGCTTCATCCTGGTGCCGATCGCACTGCTGCGGATCCACCGCACGGCCGCGATCACGTTCTGGGTCGGCGCCGGCCTCACGCTGCCGTACTACGGCGCCGAGGACTTCGGCCTGCACGAGCTCGCCGCGCAGCCGAACGTCCTGGAACTCGCCGAAGCCATCCGCTACAACCCGGTCGCGGTAACGACTTTCGCCGTCGGACTCGTGACGATGGGCGTCGCCGGGATCATGGTCGCGCTCGAACTCCGCACCACGGCGGCGATTCTGTTCGCGGCGGGGTTCGCGTTGTTCCTCCCGCAGTTCTTCACCCCGCCCGCCGCACGGATCGCGCACGGCGTGCTGCTCGCCGCGGGTTGTGTCTGGCTCGCCTGGGAGTCAGCGCGGAGTGAGGCGGAAGATCCGCAGCTCGCGACCGCCTGACTTGGCCAGGTAGTCCTCGAACGCGGGCCAGGCCGCCACCATCTTCTGCCAGGCGGCCTCGCGTTCGGCGCCTTCCAGCAACGACGCGTGCACATCGCTCACCGAACCCCGGACGTTCACCTGGATGTCCGGGGTCTTGAGCAGGTTCGCGGTCCACGCCGGGTGGTGCGGCTTGCCCCAGTTCGAGCCGATGACGAGCATCGAGGAGCCGTCGGCGACGTACTGGACCTGGTTCTCGCGCCGCTCACCGGACCTGGCGCCCACGGTGATCAGCGTCAGGCCCTTCTGCCTGCTCAACGAGACGGTGCTGACCTTGCCGCCGGTCAGCCGGTACAGGAAGCGGTCGGTCCCGATGACGGCCTTCTCGAACAACGACATCTCTAGAGCGCTCCCGTCGACCTCGCCGCGTGGACGGCGGCGGTTCTGTTGTGCACCCCCAGCTTGCGCATCGCGCCCCGGAGGTAGGCCTTGACGGTTTCGGTGCTGAGCCCGAGCTCGGCGGCGATCTCCCGGTTCGACGCACCCACCGCGGCCAGCCGGAGCGTATCGAGTTCACGCGGGGTCAGTCCGCTCGGGACGGTGACAGGTGGATCACCGCCGAGATCCTGGTGGACGCGGCGCAACCGTTCGCGCAACGCCGGATCGCCGACGAGTCGCGCGACCTCGGCCAGTTCGCGCAGGGCCGCTTGGGTTTGCAGTGAAGGCATGTCCAGGTCCTGTGCGAAGCCTTGGGCGATGGCGCCGGCCATCCTGATCGACCGGTCACCGACTGTCGTCTGGCCGCGCACGGCCCCGTAGAGCACGCCGTGCACCGTGCCGCGAACGGTGACCGGGTAAGCGAACACCGAGGTCAGGCGTTCGTTCACGACCACCATCTGGTCGAACTCGTGGGTGATCGCGCGGGTCGAGGCGTAGTCGTTGACCCGCACCGGCGTGCCCATCGCGATCGCCGTGCCGCCCAGTCCGCGTCCGGTGCCGACGCGCAGGCCGTGCAACGACGTGCCGTGCGTGCCGAGAAAGCTGCTGAGCAACAGGTCACGGGCGGGCGTGACGGCGCCGCCGAACACGACGGGCAGCCCGGTGGCACGGCGGAGCATGTCCAAGCGCTGCGGCAACAGCGCTTGGAAACGGTCTGGCAGCACGTCCAGCAGTTTCGCCGACGAGCGCACCCTCGAAAAGGGGTGCACCCTCGTTCGGGGGTATACCGGTGCCCCCGGCCTCTCCACCCTCTGTGAAATGTCCAGTCACGACACCTACCGCGCGGCCCGCGACCTGATGCTCACCGACCCGGCGTCGTTCGCCTGGCCGAGCTTCGAGAGCAGCTTCAACTGGGCGCACGACTGGTTCGACGTCATCGCCGAGGGCAACACCGCCACCGCGCTGCACATCGTCGAGCAGGACGGTTCCGAGCGCGCCTACACGTTCGACGAGCTGCGGAAACGGTCGAACCGGGTGGCGCGCTGGCTCGCCTGGCACGGGGTCGGCAGGGGCGACAGCGTGATGATCATGCTCGGCAACCAGGTCGAGCTGTGGGAGTCGATGCTCGCGGTGATGAAGCTCGGCGCGGTGATCATGCCGACGACGACCGCGCTGGGACCCGCTGACATTCAGGACCGCCTCGCGCGGGGCTCGGTCCGGCACGTCATCGCGCGCACCGAGGACGCCTCGAAGTTCGCCGAGGACGACCTCAGCCCGGTGCTGATCGCCGTGGGTGGCGCCGAGGGCTGGCTCGACTACGCGGAGACCGCCGAGGCACCGGACGGCCCGTTGCCGCACCCGAAGACCAAGGCGGACGACCGGCTGCTGCTGTACTTCACGTCCGGCACGACCAGCCGCCCCAAGCTCGTCGAGCACACCCAGGTCTCGTACCCGGTCGGGCATCTCACGACCATGCGCTGGATCGGGGTCGAGCCCGGCGACGTGCACCTCAACATCAGCTCGCCCGGCTGGGCCAAGCACGCGTGGAGCTGCTTCTTCGCGCCGTGGATCGCCGAAGCGACGATCTTCGTCTACAACTACGGCCGGTTCGACGCGGCCGCGCTGCTCGGCCAGATCCGGGACAAGGGCGTCACGACGTTCTGCGCGCCGCCGACCGTGTGGCGGATGCTCATCAAGGCCGATCTGAGCGGTGGGCCCGGAACGCTCCGCGAGGTCGTGGCCGCCGGTGAGCCGCTGAACCCCGAGGTGATCGAGCAGGTCCAGAAGCAGTGGGGGCTGACGCTGCGGGACGGGTTCGGCCAGACCGAGACCACGCTGTCCGTGGGCAACGTGCCGGGCGCGCCGGTGAAGCTCGGCTCGATGGGCACGCCGTTGCAGGGCGTTCCGGTGGTGCTCGTCGACCCGATCAGCGGGGAACCGGCCGAGGAAGGCGAGATCTGCATCGACCTCCGGGAGCGGCCGATGTCGTTGATGGTCGGTTATCACGGGGATGAAGAACGCAACGCCGAGGCGATGGCCGGCGGTTACTACCACACGGGCGACATCGCCTCACGTGATGACGACGGCTACCTGTTCTACATCGGGCGGACCGACGACGTGTTCAAGGCGTCGGACTACAAGATCTCGCCGTTCGAGCTGGAGAGCGTGCTGATCGAGCACCCGGCCGTCACCGAGGCCGCGGTCGTGCCGGCACCGGATCCGCTGCGGCTGGCCGTTCCGAAGGCGTACGTGGCGTTGAGCGCGGGCTGGGAGCCGAACCGGGAGACGGCGCTGGCGATCCTGAAGCACGCGCGCGAGAACCTTGCGCCGTTCCAGCGGATCCGGCGGCTGGAGTTCTTCGAGCTGCCCAAGACCGTGTCGGGCAAGATCCGACGCGTCGACCTGCGCACACGCGAGGAGTCCGGGGCCGCCGGCAGCGAGTGGCGGGACGACGAGTTCCCCGAACTGCGCCAGTAGGACGCTTGCCCATGGTGATCTACTGGTCACATGGTGCGAAAGATCGCCGGTCGTCCGGCAGTGATCACCGGAGCCGCTTCGGGAATCGGCCGCAGTCTCGCGCAACGGCTGTCGCGGCACGGCTCGCCGGTGATCATCGCCGACGTCAACGAGGAGGGGCTGGAGGAGACCGCCAAGTCGTTGCACGGCCCGGTGCTCAGCCGGGTGCTCGACGTGCGGGACGCGGAGGACGTGCACCGGTTCGCCGCGGAAGTGCGGGACTGGCTCGACCTGCCGCTCGCCGCGGTGTTCAACAACGCCGGTGTCGCGATCGCCACGAGCGTGCAGAACGCGGTGCCAGAGGACGACTCCTGGCTGTTCGACATCAACTACTGGGGCGTGGTGAACGGGACGCGGGCGTTCCTGCCGCAGCTGGTCAAGCAGAACTACGGCGTCATCGTGAACACCTCCAGCGTGTACGGCCTGGTCGGGATGCCGAACAACAGCGCCTACTGCTCCGCGAAGTTCGCCGTCCGCGGGTTCACCGACTCGTTGCGGCAGGAGCTGCGCGGCACCGGCGTCTCGGCGGTCACCGTGCACCCCGGCGGCATCAAGACCAACATCGTGCGCAACGGCCGCATCCACAGCGACCCCGACGGACACGGGCGGTCGCACGAGCAGATGGCGGCGGACTTCGACAAGGTCGCGCTGACCACGCCGGACAAGGCCGCCGAGATCATCCACCACGGGGTCGAACGCGGTAAGGCGCGGATCCTGGTCGGGCCGGACGCGTACGTGTTCGACGCGCTCGCCCGGATCGCGCCCACCCACTACTTCAGCGTGATGGCGCGGTTGTTCGAACGGTGAGGCATGATCCTCGCCGTGGATTCCTCGGCGGTGGTGCGGCGGACTGAGCAGTGGTTCGTCCGTGAGGGCGCGCCCACGATGATCGAGGGTTACGGCTTCCGTTCGCATGTGCTGCCGCGGATGCTGCCGACGCTGACGTTCTTCACGGTCGGCAGCTTGGCGTGGCTCGTGCTGCTGAGCTCGACCGGGATGTCGAAGTGGGTGCTGCTCGGCGTGATCGTCGCGATGATGGTGTCCGCGTGGATCCTGCTGTCGCTGTTCGTGCGACGGCTGCCGAGTTTCTCGCGCCGGACGACCATTGTGCTGTTGACCGTGTACGCGGCGATGCCGGTGATCGTGCCGGTGCTGCAGTACGTGGCCCACGAGAGGATCACCACGCCCGGAGCGGAAGATCCCGAGTACGACTGGTGGGTGGCACCGCTGTGGTTCATCGCCTTCTTCGGGGTGGCGTTCGTGGCGACGATGCTGGGCACCACCTACGGGCTGGGCGCGCTGCTGAAGGCCGCCATCCGGCACGTGATCGCCGACCTGCGCAACAGCGTGGCCCTGCTCGGCCGGGCGTTGCCGCCGATGTTGTTCGTGACGCTCTTCCTGTTCTTCACCGGTGAGCTGTGGCAGGCGATGAACACGCTGCCGTGGCCGCGGGTCTCGCTGATCGTGCTGCTGTTCGCGGCGATCACCGTGCTGGCCGCCGCCGCCCGGTTGCGCGACGAGATCGGGCGGGTGGAACAGGATCTGCGGCCGGAGATCCTCATCGGCGCGTGCAAGGGCACGCCGCTGTCCGGTGTGGAGATCACCGAACCGTTGCCGCCCAAGCGGTTGAACGGACGGCAGCTGCGCAACCTGCTGGTGATGCTCGCGATCCGTCAGCTCGTGCAGGCGGCGGTGGTCGGGTTCGCGCTGTTCGTGTTCTTCGTGCTGCTCGGGCTGATCGTCGTGACACCCGAGATCGCCGCGAAGTGGATCGGAGAGCAGGTGGCCATCGGGTGGCTCGGGCTGCCGTCGGCGATGTTGCGCAATGCAACGCTGTTCGCGGCGTTCGGCAGCATGTACTTCTCGGTGATCTCGATGAGCGATGCCGAGCACCGGCAGCGGTTCTTCGCGCCGGTGCTGGAGAAGGTCGAGCGGACGCTGGAAGTGCGCGCGGTGTACCTGAAGGTCAGAGGGCAGGTTCCGGCCTGAGCACGGCGTCGCGGCTCGGCGGCAGGCCGAACTGTCGGCGGTACTCGCGGCTGAACTGCGACGGGCTGTCGTAGCCGACTTTGTGGCTGACGCTGGTGACGTCTCTCGTGGTGGCGAGCAGAAGTCGTGCTTCCTGCAGGCGGATCTGCTTCTGGAACTGGATCGGGCTCATCGCGGTGACGGCCTGGAAGTTGCGGTAGAACGCTGATTCGCTCATGCCGGCCAGGCGGGCGACGTTCTCGACCTTGAACGACTCGGCGAAGTTCTCGCGGATCCAGCTGACGGCCTTCGCGATGTGGCTGAGGCTGCTGTCCTGCGTGCCGAACTGGCGGATCACCTCGCCCTGCTCGCTGGTCATGACGCGCCAGAGGATCTCCTGCTTGATCAGCGGGGCGAGTGCCTTGGCGTCTTGGGGATGCTCCAGGAGCCGGGCGAGTCTGGTGACGGCGTCGATCAGCTCCGGAGTGGCGTCGCTGACGGCCAGGCCTTCCGGGGTGCCTGCGGTTCTGGGGAGGTCGTGCTGGAGCAGGAGTTCGGCGACCTTCTCCGGCTTGAGCACCAGGCCGATGCCGAGGGCTGGTTGTGCGGGGCTGATGTCGACGTAGTTGCCGGTGATCGGCATGTCGATCGAGGCCACCAGGTACTGGCCGGCCTGGTAGTCGTAGACGCGGTCACCGAGCGCGATGCGTTTGCGGCCTTGCGCGACGAATGCCAGGATCGTGCCGGTCATCGACGGCGTCGGCGGGCCGCCCGCCGTCGTTCTGGAGACCAGAACATCCTCGATCGACGTGGACATGTCCGGCCTGGCGTGCTTGGTGAGCAATCTGCGCAGTTCGTCCACGAGGTGGAGTATCAGGCAAGTGTGAGGGCTTCGTCGAGCGGCTTGCGGCGCAGGTCCGGGACCTCGCAGTCGGCGGCCGGGTAGCCGACCGGGAAGAGGATGTACGGGCGTTCGCCTGGGCGGCCCAGCAGGTCGCTGAGGAACGTCATGGGGTTAGGGGTGTGGGTCAGCGTCGCCAGGCCCATGTGGTGCAGTGCCGCGATGAAGAAGCCGCACGCGATGCCGGCGCTTTCGTTGGTGTAGTAGGTCTTCCTGCCGTTCTGCTGCTTCTGCGCGAACGCGATGACGAGCCACGGCGCGGTCGTCAGGAACTCTTTGGTGGCATCGGTTTCCAGGTGCGCCAGTGCCGCGTGCCAGTCCGGGACGTCCCGCTCGTGGTAGAAGCGGCGTTCTTCCTGTTCGGCTGCCTCGCGGATTTGTTGTTTGAGCTCGGGGTTCTGCGTGGCGACGAACCGCCACGGCTGTTGGTGTGCGCCGCTCGGGGCGGTGTTCGCGGCTTGGACGGCCAGCTCGATCGCTTCTACAGGCACCGGGTCGGGCGAGAACCAGCGCACCGAACGGCGGCCGTCGAGCAGTTCGTGGAAGGCCTTGCCCCGCTTGAGGCTTTCCTCGACCGGCAGGCGTGGCGGGGTGTACGGGATGAACGGGTGGCGGTGCGTCCGGGTCACTCCTCGCACGATGCTCTCGGCTGACTCTTCTGACCAGCTCAAGTTTCTTGTACGAGTTATAAGCTCAGCTGATGAATCTGCCCAACGTGACCGTGCGGCAGCTGGAGTACCTCATCGCGGTGGCGGAGACGGGGTCGTTGACGGGCGCCGCCGCTCGTTGCCACGTCTCGCAGTCGGCGATCTCACTGGCGTTGAGCGAGCTGGAAGGTGTTCTGGACCTCCGGCTCGTCCTCCGGTCGCCGCGCCGGGGTGCCTCCTTGACCGCGGCGGGCACGCAGGTGCTCGCGGACGCTCGCCGCGTGATCGGTGCGATGGGCGAGCTGGGGGTGGAGGCACGCGGGCTCAGCCGGCAGGTCGGCGGCGTGCTGACGGTCGGCTGCTACGCGCCGATCGCGCCGTTCCACCTGCCCGCGGCGATCGCGACGTTCGAGCGCGAGCATCCGGCCGTGTCGGTGCGGTTCGTGGAGGGGAGCCTGCCGGAGATCCAGGACGACCTGCTCGCCGGGCGGTGCGAGATCGCGTTCCTCTACGACCAGGACGTGCAGCCGGGGATCGCGGTGCACACGCTGTACGACCAGGTGCCGAAAGTGCTGCTGCCCGCCTCGCACCGGTTGCGGAGACGGCGTGCGGTCGCGCTGCGCGAACTGGCCGCGGACCCGTTCGTGCTGCTGGACGTGCCGCCCAGCGAGCGTTACTTCCGTTCGGTGTTCGAGGCGGCGGGAGTGGACATGGTCGTCACGCACCGGGCCCGCAGCTTCGAGCTCGCGCGGTCTCTGGTGGCGCGTGGCGTCGGTTACTCGATGACCGTGCAGCAGCCGGTGGTTTCCCAGTCGTACGAGGGACTGGAGGTCGTGGCAGTGTCGTTGCGCGACGCCGTGCCCACCACTCCGGTCGTGCTGGGACGGGCTGCCGGCGGGCCGCTGACGCGCCGGGCGGAGGCGTTCATCTCGCATTGCGCAGGACTGTTCTCCTGAGCGTGCTACTCCGGTAGTACACGGCGGTTTCGGCTACGGCGGTAGTGCGCGGAGTGGGCGCCGTGGTACGACGATTTCGTGGCGGCGCTTTCCTAGCGTTCTGGTGTGCTCAGAATCCGTTCTGCCCCAGTGGTTGTCGCGGGCGTGTTCCTCCTCATCGGACTGACCGGCTGGCTCGCCGGTCTGCACATCGGCCTCGACAGCACCGTGTACCGCGCTGGTGCCGTGGCGGTGTTGCGCGGCGAGGCGTTGTACGACCAGCTGACCGCGATTCCGTCCTGGTCGATGGACCTGCCGTTCACCTATCCGCCGATCGCGGCCGTGCTGTTCACCCCGCTGACGTTGGTGCCGGTGCAGCTGGTGTGGGCGTTGTTCGCGGCGGCGTCGGTGCTCGGCGTTGCCGCGGTGCTGCGGTGGACCTCTGGAACGCCTTTGTTGTTCCTGCTGGTGTTCAGCCTCGAACCGGTGTGGCGGACGATCGGGTTCGGGCAGATCAACGTGCTGCTGATGGCGATGGTCGTGTTCGACCTGCTGCGCAACGACTCCCGGTGGTCCGGTGTGCTGATCGGGGTCGCGGCCGCGATCAAGCTGACGCCGTTGATCTTCGTGGTGCACCTGGTGGTGACCGGCAGGCTGAGGGAGGCAGGGCGGGCGCTGGGGACGTTCCTGGTCTTGCAACTGCTGGGGTTCCTGCTGTTGCCCGGCGACTCGCTGCGGTTCTGGGGATCGGCGATCTTCACCGGCAACAACGCGACCGGCAACGGCTACTTCACCAACCAGTCGTTCTCCGGTGCCGTGCAACGACTCACCGGTGGCGCTCCTGTCCTGGCCGTGGTGTTGAGCGTGGTCTGCGTCGTCGTGGCGGCGGTGCTGGCCCGGCGGGCGCACCTGCGCGGCGAGCACGTGGTGGCGATGCTGATCACGGCCGGCTGCGGGGTGCTCGTCAGCCCGATCTCGTGGTCGCACCACTGGGTGTGGGTGGTGCCGCTGGTGGCGTTGCTGCGGTCTCGGGTGGCGCTGGTGCTCGTCTGGGTCGTGTTCCTCGGGTGGACGATGTTCTCCCCTTCGGGCAACGCGTTGCTGGACAACCTGTACGTGCTGGCGGCGCTCGTCGGAGGCGCTGTGTGGTGGGGACGCGGCCGAGCTGGAGTTGATGTACGTTCGCGCGTGGGAGCGGGGGACGGGTGGCATCGATGAAGGCGTTCTTCTCCGCCGGTGCGTCCACGCTGTTCAGGGCGAACCGGCTGGTCAGGACGCCGCCGTCGCCGGGGTGGTGGCGGTGGTTGCGGCTGGTGCTCACCTGGGGCGCCGCGGTGGTGGTCGTCGCGCTGAACTCCGACACGGGACCGCTGCCGCAGACGATCGACCTCGCCTCTGCCCCGGCACTGTCGATCACCGGCTTCAGCGCGGCGGTGGTGCTGCTGACGTTGGTGCACCCGCTGTGGGCGTGGCGGTCCGCGGCGGTGCTGCTGGTGTTGTCGCCGATGGTCCTCAAGGGACTCGGCGACCAGTGGGGCTGGCCGTGGACGCCGGGAACGATGCTCGCTGGGGCCGTGGTGCTGCTCGCGGTGGCGCAGAGCTACCGCCAGGCCGTGCTGGGGTGGGTGTTCGGAGGTTCTCTGGTCGCGCTGTGGCTGCCGCACCTGCTCAGCGCCGAGAAGTTCGTCCTGCTGAGTGCTGTCGCGGGCGGTGTGCTCGTGCTCGGCAACGCGATGCGGTTGCGGCGCGTCGCCGAGGCCGAACGCGTCGAGCAGCGGCGGCGGCTGGAGCAGGAGGAGACGCGGGCGGCGACGCTGGAGGAACGCGCGGTCATCGCCCGGGAGCTGCACGACGTGGTGGCGCACCACATGTCGGTGCTGGCCTTGCGTGCGGGGAGTGCGCGCTATCGGTTCGATCTGCCGCCGGAGCTGCTCACCGAGTTCGCGGAGATGCAGGACACGGCTCGTGAAGGCCTGACGGAGATGCGGCGGCTGCTGGGTGTGCTGCGCAACGAGTCCGGTGAGGTGGAGACAGCGCCGCAGCCGCGGGTGGAGCAGATCTCCGAGCTGGTGGAACGGTTGCGGGGCGCGGGAGTCGTGGTGTCGCTGGAGATCTCCGGAGCTGTCGGCTCGGTGCCGGGCGGGGTGGCGCTGTCCGCGTACCGGATCGTCCAGGAGGCGTTGAGCAACGCCGTCCGGCACGCTCCCGGGTCCACCGTGGACGTGAGTGTCGCGGCTTCTGCCGAGGAACTGCGGCTGGTGGTGGCCAACAGTGCGGCTGAACCGCCGCCGCCTGACGACCGGCCCAAGCACGGCCTGCTCGGCATGCGGGAGCGGGTCGCGGCTTTGCGGGGCACGTTCCTCGCGGGGCCGGGGAAACAGGGCGGGTTCGTCGTGGCGGTCACGTTGCCGCTGAACGGGGGATGAGTTGGACACGCGGGTGCTGATCGTCGACGACCAGACGATGGTCAGGCAGAGTTTTCGCGCCGTGCTCGCCGCACAGCCGGACATCACGGTGGTCGGTGAGGCGAGCAACGGCGCCGATGCCGTGCACGCCGCCGTTCGCGACCGCCCCGACGTCGTGCTGATGGACGTCCGCATGCCGATCATGGACGGTCTGGAGGCTGCTCGGCAGATCCTCGCGGACCCTTCACTGGACGTGCGGGTCCTCATGCTGACGACCTTCGACATCGACGAGTACGTCTACGGCGCGTTGAGGGTCGGCGCCAGCGGGTTCCTCTTGAAGGACGCGCCACTGGACGACTTGGTCAACGCCGTGCGCGTGGTCGCGGCCGGCAACGCGCTGTTCGCTCCGGCCGTGACGCGCCGCCTCGTCGCCGAGTTCGCCGCGCGCAGGCCGCCCGTGCCCTCGCGGGCCGACCAGCTCACGGCGCAGGAGCTGAAGGTGCTGCGCCTGGTCGCGCGCGGCCTGTCGAACTCCGAGATCGCAGCCGCGCTGGTGATCGTGGAACAGACCGCCAAGACGCACGTGAGCAGGGTGTTCGCCAAGCTCGGGGTGCGGGACCGGGCTCAGGCGATCGTGGCGGCGTACGAGATGGGCATCGTCGTCGCGGGCGAGTAGTGGCTAGCCGAGGTCCTGGAGCTCGGCCCGCGAGGACACCCCGAGCTTGCGCAGCACCCGTGCCGCGTGCTGCTCGACGGTGCGCGGCGACAGGAACAGCACGTCGGCGATCTTGCGGTTGGTGTGCCCCGCCGCCAGCAACCGGGCCACCTCCTGCTCGCGCGGCGACAGCTCGTTGCCGTACCCGCGCCTGCCCCTGCGCGACGGTTTCCCGACTCCGCTGCTGCGCAACAGATGCCGGCACCGGGCCGCGTCCCTCGTGGCGCCCAGTGCGTCGAACGTGTCGACCAGCGACGAGAGGATCTCCGTCGCCTTCTCGTGCTCGGACGGCAGCAGGCACACGGCCTCGCGTTCGGCGGCGAGCGCGGCCAGATAGGGCGCGGGGAGGGCGGCGTACCGGTCGGCTGCCTCGCGGTACAGGGCCACGGCGGTGTCCAGCCGGCCGTGAGCCTCAGCGAGCTGCGCCCGGCACAGAGCCAGGGCGGCAGCGGCCATCGGCGCGTCCCTGCCCTCCGCACCCCTGGCGAAGTCGTCGACCAGGCATTCGGCGTCGGCCCCGCGCCCACCGGCGAGAAAAGCCGCCACGGCAACGGGACCGAGCTCGGTCGCCCACACCCAGACACCTTTGGTCCGGACGATGGCCAGCCCGCGGTCGGCGTCGGCACAGGCGCGGGCCACCTCGTCCTGCGCGAGCATCGTCCTGGCGAGAGCCGCGCACCCCGCGACGGCGACCGGGACGATCGACTCCTCGGCGGCGAACGCGCCGGTCTCGGCGAGGTGGCCGACCGCCTCCGCCCACTCGCCCCGCGCGGTCGCGAGCGAGCCGAGCACGAGGCACAGTTCGCTGGCCACCGGGAACAGGTCGCGGTACTCGTCCAGCAGGCCGCGCGCCCGGTCGGCGAGGCCGTCCCACTCGCCGGTCAGCCAGTCGAGGCGCGCTCTGGTCGCGTGGGCCGTGCTCGCCACGAACGGCGCGCCGCACTCGGAGGCGAACCTCAGGCCGTTGCGCAGCAGATCGGCGCAGAGACCGAGGTGGCCGGTCGTGGTGAGCGCGTCGGCGAGGTTGCAGTGGGCGCGGGCGAGCTGGCGCAGCTCACCAGGCGTGGAGGCGGGCAGGAAGTCCAGCCCGGGCAGCACGGCCGGGTCGCCGGTGTGCATCGAGGAGCCGAGCTCGTTGGCGTACAACGACATCTTCAGCTCGACCGTCTCCGCCGCCTCCCGCTCGCGAGCGAGGCGGTCGAGCCACGGCCGAACCTCGCTCATCGGGGTCGTGCCGAGGTAGGACAGTCCCAGCACGGCCGTGCCCCTGGCCGCCAGGTCCGGCCGCTCGGCCAGGTCGGCCACCGCCCGTTCGATCTCCGCACGGGCCTGCGAGATGCCACCGGCCTGGCGGATGAGCAGCACGCCCAGGTATAGCCGCACCTCACCGCGGGCAGGCATCGACAGCCGCCGGTCCGACAGCAGCCTTTCCAGCGTCTCGGTGGGGTCGTGCTGGTCCAGGCCGTGGTGGGCCACCCGGCCGAGCTTGATCGCGAGTCTGTCCACATCGGACTCGGGGACGGCCGGGTCGTGCAGCAGGCGTTGCAGCAACGCGGTGGCCGTGCCCGCGTCCCCGAGCTCCGCCGCGCGGTCCGCGGCGGCCTCGCCGTAGCTCAGCCACGCCGAGACGCGCCCGGCGCGTTCGCTGTGCTCGGCGAGCTGGACCAGCGGGCGCGGCTCGACCCGGTCGAGCACGTCGACGGCCCGGTCGTGCAGCTGCTGGCGGTCCGGGCCGCCGAGCGTGTCGTAGACGGCCTGCTGCGCCAGCGTGTGCCGGAAGCCGTACTGCCGCGCGCCGATCTCGTGCAGCACGTGCCCCGTCAGCGCGAACGTCAGCGCCTCCCGGCTGTCGCCGATGGACGCGACCTCGCCGAGGAGCTCGGCCGGCGCGGGCGCGCCCAGCACCGCGGCGGCCTGGACGAGCCGGACCGCGTCGGCGGGCAGTGCGGCCAGCCGCTCGGCCATGGCGTCGCGCAGCAGCACCGGAACGTTCACGTTGTCGAGCAGGCGCCGGGCCGTGGCACCGTCGGCGTGCACCGCGCCCGCCGGGTTGCGCAGGGCGCGCAGGGTCTCCTCGACCACGTACGGGATGCCCGCCGTGCGTTCGTGCAGCTTGACCGCGAACTCCGCCGACACGGTCTCGCCGTCGAGGATGGCCGACGTCATCGTCCGCACCTCGGCGACGTTGAGCGGTTCCAGCTCCAGCAACGCGCTGGTGATCCCGGTCGGCGGCCGGTACGCCGAGCCCAGCGGGACACCGCCCGGCACGTCCTCGCGCCGGTAGGTGACCACGATGGACAGCGCGGCCGGGGGATCGCCCATCAGGAACCGCAGCAGCTGCCGTGACCCGTCGTCGGCCCAGTGCAGGTCCTCGACGACGAGCAGCACCGGACCGAGCACACCGATCAGCTCCCGCACGGCGCGGAAGAACCGGTGCCGCTCGGCCCGCGGGTCACCGGTCGGCGGTGGCGGCGCCGGCAGGTGCTCGGCCAGCTCGGGCAGCAGTGCGCCGAGCACACCGGCCACGGGGCTCAGCTTCGAGGAGTTGCGCGCCAGGCGATCAACGCAGTCGCGCAGCGCTTCCAGCACCACGCCGTACGGAAAGGGCTCTCCGACGGGCTGGCAGTGACCGATGAGGACGGCGATCGGGCCGAGGTCCGCGTCCAGCAGCTCGCGCACGAGACGTGACTTGCCGACGCCGGCCTCGCCTTCGACCATCACCACGGCGGGCTGGTCGGGCACGGCGGCTCGCAGCGCGCCGAGCTGGTCGTCCCGGCCGACCAGCACCGGTGAGCTCGTTCGCATCAGCCCGGTGGGGTCGGACCGCCGAGGGCGTGTCCGGCTCATCACCGACCGATGCTAATGGTGAAAGTCACGTATCCCTACGTAGCGATATCCGGATTGTTCACCGTTGCACGTCGCTCGATGGTGATCCGCACATGGCTGCCCAACCCTGCCGAGGCAGCCGGAACGGAGAACCCGAGATGCGACTTGTTCGCACACCAAGCGTGCTCGCGACCGCCGGGATCGTGCTGGCGGCCTTGAGCACCCCGGCGTCCGCGCAGATGGGCTCGATCCAGACGGCCTCTGTCCAGGCGGCGGAGAACCCGGTCGCGGGCAGCTACGTCGTGGTGTTCAAGGACGGTGCCACCGACGTCCCCGCCACCAACGCCAAGGCGTTCGACCTCGCCCGCAGGCACGGCGGCAAGATCAGCAACATCTACGTCGCGACCGTGCGCGGTTTCGCGGTGAAGATGGACGAGGCGGCGGCGGGGCGGCTCGCGGCCGATCCGTCCGTCGCGTACGTGCGGCAGGACGGCTGGGCGCGGATGTCCGACACCCAGAACGACCCGACCTGGGGCCTCGACCGGATCGACCAGGCGAACCTGCCGCTCGACCAGCGCTACACCTACCCGAACACCGCCCCGAACGTGACCGCGTACGTCCTGGACACCGGTATCTACAAGGCGCACACCGAGTTCGAGGGTCGAGCCAAGGACGGCTACGACTTCATCGACAACGACTCCGACGCGTCGGACTGCCAGGGCCACGGCACGCACGTCGCGGGCACGATCGGCTCGAAGACCTACGGCGTGGCCAAGAAGGTGAACCTGGTCGCGGTCCGCGTGCTCGACTGCTCCGGCAACGGGCAGTACTCGCAGATCATCAAGGGCATCGACTGGGTGGCGCAGAACGCCAGGAAGCCCGCGGTGGCGAACATGAGTCTCGGCGGCGGTGCGGACTCCACTGTGGACAGTGCGGTGCAGCGCGCGATCGCCGCCGGCGTGACGTTCGGTCTCGCGGCGGGCAACAACAACGGTGACGCCTGCCAGACCTCCCCGGCCCGCTTGCCGGAGGCGATCACCGTGGCCGCCAGCGACGCTGCCGACAAGCGCTCGATCTACACCGGCGGGCAGGCGTCGAACTGGGGCACGTGCGTCGACCTCTTCGGGCCGGGTTCGAACATCACCTCCACGAGGAACGGCGGCGGCACCCAGTCCATGGGCGGCACGTCGATGGCGACCCCGCACGTCGTCGGAGCGGCGGCCCTGTACGTCTCCGCGAACCCGTCGGCGACGCCCGCCCAGGTCCGTGACGCTCTCGTGAACAACGCGACGCCCGGCAAGATCACCGACACCCAGGGCTCGCCGAACAAGCTGCTGAACATCAGCTTCATCGGCGGCGGTGGCCCGGACCCCGAGCCCTGCGACGCGGCCACCAACGGCGACGACGTGTCCATTCCGGACACCAACACGCCCGTCACGTCCTCGGTGAGCGTCACCAACTGCACGGGCAAGGCCTCGACCGCCACCAAGGTCAAGGTCGACATCAACCACCCGTACACCGCCGACCTCGCCATCGACCTGATCGGCCCGTCCGGCGCGACCTACAGCCTCAAGAAGGCCCGCGGCACGACTTCGAGCTCTGGTGTGCACGAGACGTTCACCGTGGACGCCTCTGCGGAGAACCGCAACGGCACGTGGAAGTTGCAGGTCACCGACGTGTGGGCCTACGACGCCGGGAACATCGACGCCTGGACCCTCACGTTCTGACGACGCCCGAAAGGACCTTTCCCATGCAACGCACCACTTTCGGACTCGTCGCGCTCATGGCGCTGACCGTCGCGATGATCACGCCGGCTCAGGCGGCGGAAGCCGATTTCGTGCGGGCGAAGAATCCCGTGCCCGGCGGCAGCTTCATCGTCTCCCTCAAGCCCACGTCCGTTCAAGCCGCGTCCAGCACGTTGGTCGCGCGGTACGGCGGCGACCTCGACACCGTGTTCTCCCACGCCATGCGCGGCTTTCAGGTCAAGAACCTGACCGAAGCCGCCGCGCGGAAGCTGGCGGCCGATCCCGCCGTCAAGACCGTGTACCAGGACGGCACGGCGCGGGCGCTGGACGTGCAGGACAACCCGACCTGGGGCCTGGACCGCGTGGACCAGGCATCTCTGCCGCTGGACAAGAAGTACAACTACCCGGGCGGTGGCGCGTCGAACGTGACGGTCTACGTCACCGACACGGGTGTGAAGACCTCGAACGCCGAGTTCGAGGGCCGGGCGTCCGTCGGCGCCGACTTCATCGAGGACGGTCAGAACGGCCAGGACTGCTCCGGCCACGGCACCCACGTGGCGGGCACGATCGGCTCGAAGACCTACGGCGTGGCCAAGAAGGCCAAGGTGGTCTCGGTGCGCATGCTCGGCACCAGCTGCACCGGCAACGGTCCTGACTCGGCCGGCGTCAAGGCCATCGAGTGGATCACGGCGAACGCGCGGAAACCCGCCGTGGTCAACGCTTCCTGGACGTTCGACACCGCCGACATCGGCAACGACGCCATCGCCGGGATGCTCGCCTCCGGTGTGCAGATGGCCGTCGCGTCCGGCAACAGCTCCACCGACGCGTGCGGCACCGGCCCGGCCAAGATCGCCGCGTTGATCACCGTCAACGCGACCTCGTCCAACGACGCTCGTGCCTCGTTCTCCAACTACGGCATGTGCACGGACATCTTCGCCCCCGGTGACAACATCACTTCGCTCGGGCTGAACGGCGGTACCGCGAACATGTCCGGCACGTCGATGGCCACCCCGCACGTCACGGGTGTCGCGGCGCTCTACCTGTCGGCCAACCCGTCCGCGAGCCCGCAGGCCCTGCGCGACGCACTGGTGAACAACGCCACGAGCGGCAAGGTCACCAACCCCGGTTCCGGTTCGCCGAACAAGCTGCTCTACAGCGGTTTCATCGGCGGCGGTCCGGATCCCGTGTGCGGTCCCGGCACGAACGGCGACGACGTGTCCATTCCGGACACCGGCACCGCGGTGTCGTCGTCGGTGACGATCTCGGGTTGCACCGGCAACTCCACGGCCTCGGCGACCGTGAAGGTCGACATCAACCACACCTACACCGGCGACCTGGCCATCGACCTGGTCAGCCCGTCCGGCAAGTCCTACAGCCTCAAGAAGGCGGGCGGCGCCTCGTCGTCAGCGGGAGTCCACGAGACCTACACCGTCGACCTGTCCTCAGAAGCGCGCAACGGCACCTGGAAGCTGCAGGTCACCGACATCTACACCTACGACACCGGCAACATCGACTCCTGGACTCTCACCGTCTGAACCAGGTGAGCGGTTTCCGTTGCCGTGGCGACGGAAACCGCTCACGAACAGCTATCGGGTGACGGTCAGCGTGAACGTGGTCCTGCCGGTCTTCCCGTCGGCCGAGGTGGCCGTGACGGTGATCGGGTAGGTGCCGGGCGAGGTGGAGAAGTTCGTGAAGATCCAGACGTTGCTGCTGCCGTTCTGGCCGATCGTGGCCGGGTTGAACGACAGCGAGGCACCCGAGGGCACGCCGGACGCGGTGAGCGTCAGGTTTCCGGTGCCGCCAGCGGCCTTCACCAGGGTCTGGGCCAGCAAACCCTGCCTGACCGTGGCGGACGACGGCGTCGCGGTCACGGTGACCTCACCGGTCGGCGGCTCGGTGCCTTCGACCGTCAGGGAAACCGTTGTGGTGGCGGTCTTCCCAGCCGCGTCCGTGCCGGTGACCGTGATGGTCGAGGTACCGGCGGTGGCCGTGGAGGACACGTCCAGCGTCAGCTTGGCCGAGCCGCCGGCCGCGATCGACGTCGGCTGGAACGTCGCCTTCACCCCGCTGGGCACACCGCTCGCCGACAGGGTGATGGTCTGTCCACCTCCGGTGCTGGAGATGGTGGTGGAGACGTACTTGCCCTTGGCCGCCTTCACGCTGCTCGGCGACGCGGAGAGCGTGAAGTCGCCGGGCTGGGGATCGCCGGTGACCGTCAGCGAGAACTTGCCGGACGCGGACTTGCCGCTCGACGTGGTGCCGGTGATCGTCACCTCGTAGGTGCCGCTCGGTGCCGAGGTGCTCGCGTCGAACGTGACCTTGGCCGACTCACCGGTGGTCACCGTGGTCGGCTGGAAGACCGCCTTCACGCCGCTGGGCAGGCCGGACGCGGACAGCGTGGCGTTCTCCTGGCCGCCGGAACCAGCCGTGGTGGTGATCGCCGCGGACAGCGTCCTGCCCTTGGCCACCGAACCGCTGCCGGGTGACACCGACAGGCCGAAATCACCCGTCGGCGGCTGGTCGCCGACCTCGGTCTTCACCCAGTCGCCCATCTCGTTGTCGAGACGGCCGTAGATCGAGTACCACTTGAAGTCCGACCGGCTCCAGGACGCGACGCCGTAGACCTTGCCGTCGACGACCAGCGGGCCGCCGCTGTCACCCGGCAGGATCGTGATCCGGCCGTCGGCGTACCCGGCGCAGATCATGTAGGCGGACTTGAAGCCCGCACCGACGCCCTGGCAGACGCTGTCGCCGTTGACGATCGGCAGGCTCGCCTTGTCGAGGGTGACGTCCTGCGAGGTGTCGTTGAAGTCCTTCTTGCCGTAGCCGAAACCGAGCCCGGTCCTGCCCGGCGCGGCGCCACCGGAGTCCGCTGACGTCGCGAACTTCGGGTACGCGGCGCCGCCCTTGAGCGCGATGTCCCGGTCCACGGTCACGACCGCCACGTCGTAGCCCTGGTCGAAGTTGACGTACTTCGGGTGCTTCTTGTAGCTGACGACGTTCACCGCGAACCCGGTGCCGGCGCCGCCCTGGTAGTCCTTGAGGTCGTCGAGCCCGTAGACGAACTTCTTGTCCCCCTGGGCGTCCGCGCAGTGCGCCGCGATGAGGATCTTGCGCGGTGCCACGACCGTGCCGGTGCAGGTCTGTCCCTCCGGCCGCGACCCGCCGGCGCGGATGCCCGCGACGATGCCGGGGAACTCGCTGACGGTGGCGTCCTGCCCGCCGGCGAACGTGGGGGAGACGTCGCCGAGGTTCGCGGGAACCGTGTCCCCGAGGTAGTTGGCCGCAGGGGCGTTCGGCGTGGCGTGCGCGACGCTGACGGGTGCCAGTGCCGCCGCCGCGACCAGGGCCAGCAGGCCCCAGGACCGTGGTGTTCTTGTCACGTTGGTTCCTCTCCGGATCGAGAACGCCCACCTCAGGGCAGGGATGGCGGCCGTTCGCTGTGATCACTGTCGGAGCAGCGGCGGAGCGGAACAATCAGGGTCGGCATCAGTAGGGGTACGGAACTTTCTCCTCCCCGGCGCTGTCGGCGGCGGCTGATACGTTGCTGATGGACGGGTCGATGAGGATCCATCGGCCCTTTTCAGGGAAGGGTTGGCTCGATGAGCTTGCTGCGCAGCTACGTGTCGGGTGCTTGGCACACGCCTTCGGTGGAGGGCGCGCCGTTGCACGACGCGGTCACCGGTGAGGAGATCGCCCGGATCTCGTCCGCGGGCGTCGACATGGGGGCTGCCCTCGCGTACGGCCGCTCGGTGGGCGGGCCGGCGCTGCGCGAGCTCACGTTCCACCAGCGCGCTCAGATTCTGAAAGCGCTCGGGCTGTACCTGAAGGAGCACAAGGCCGAGCTGTACGCGTTGTCCGCGCGCACCGGCGCCACCAAGTCCGACTCGTGGATCGACATCGACGGCGGCTTCGGCGTGCTGCTCGGCTATGCGTCGAAGGCCAAGCGCGAGCTGCCGAACGACAAGGTCTACGTCGATGGCGCCGTGGAGCCGCTGGGGCGCGGTGGCACGTTCGTCGGCCAGCACATCTGCACGCCGCTGCACGGGGTCGCGGTGCAGATCAACGCCTTCAACTTCCCCATGTGGGGGCCTTTGGAGAAGTTCGCGCCGGCCTTCATCGCGGGTGTGCCGTCGCTGATCAAGCCGGCCTCGCAGACGGCGTACGTGACCGAGAAGATGGTCGAGCTGATGCTCGCCTCCGGGTTGCTGCCGGAGGGGTCGTTGCAGCTGGTCTGCGGGTCCGCCGGCGATCTGCTCGATCACCTGACGCCGCAGGACCTGGTCGGGTTCACCGGTTCCGCCTCCACCGCCCAGCACCTGCGCACGCACCAGGCCGTGATCCGGTCGTCGGTGCGGTTCAACGCCGAGGCGGACTCGCTGAACTGCTCGATCCTCGGGCCTGACGCTGTTGCGGGGACGCCGGAGTTCGACCTGTTCGTCGGTCAGCTGGTGGCGGAGATGACGACCAAGGCGGGCCAGAAGTGCACGGCGATCCGGCGCGCGCTGGTGCCTTCTTCGCTGATGGACGCGGTGGCCGAGGCGACTGCTTCGAAGCTGGCCGAGGTCGTGATCGGCAACCCGGCCGACAAGTCGGTGAAGATGGGCGCGCTGGCCGGTCTGGAGCAGCGCGAGGAGGTTCGCCGGTCGTTGAAGGCGTTGCAGGAGAACGCTTCGGTGGTCTACGGCGACGGCGCTCTGTCCCTTGTGGACGCTGACGCTGAGCGCGGTGCGTTCATGTCGCCGATGTTGCTGCGTGCCGCGGCCGACGCGGTGCAGCCGCACGAGGTCGAGGCGTTCGGGCCGGTGTCGACGCTGATGCCGTACACCTCGGTGGACGACGCGGTCGAGCTGGCGGCGCGCGGTGCCGGTTCACTGGTGGGGTCGATCGTGTCCGCGGACACGGACTTCGTGCGGGACGTCGTGATCGGCGTGGCGCCGTGGCACGGCCGGTTGCTCGTGCTGGACCGCGAGGACGCGGGCGAGTCGACCGGGCACGGGTCGCCGCTGCCGATGCTGGTGCACGGCGGGCCCGGCCGGGCCGGTGGTGGCGAGGAGATGGGTGGCATGCGCGGCGTGCTGCACCACATGCAGCGCACGGCCGTGCAGGGCAGCCCTCGCACGTTGTCCGCCATCACGAACCGCTGGGTCACCGGAGCGCCGCGCAACGAGGAGTCCGTGCACCCGTTCCGCAAGACGCTGGCCGAACTGCGGCTGGGCGACACGGTCGTGGCCGGGCCGCGCGAGGTGACGCTGGAGGACATCGAGCACTTCGCGTCGTTCACCGGCGACACGTTCTACGCGCACATGGACGAGGAAGCCGCCGCGGCCAACCCGTTCTTCGGCGGGCGGGTGGCGCACGGCTACCTCGTGGTGTCGTTCGCGGCGGGTCTGTTCGTGTCGCCGGAGCCCGGCCCGGTGCTCGCGAACTACGGCCTGGAGAACCTGCGGTTCGTCACGCCGACGTTCCCCGGCGATCAGCTGACGGTGACGCTGACCGTCAAGCAGATCACGCCGCGCGAGGACCAGGAGTACGGCGAGGTGCGCTGGGACGCGGACGTGACGAACCAGAAGGGCGAGTCGGTCGCGAAGTACGACGTGCTCACCCTCGTGGCCAAGAACTAGCGTGCGGAATCCGGCCCACGTCGACGAAGGTTCCCTTCATCGACCAGCCAGACCGCGCATATCGGGCACATCGGGTGGCTGGGGACTGCCGCCTCACTAGCGGGGTTCGCGTTTCGGGAGGGGCCGGGTCGCCGGTCCCTCCAGCACCTCGCCGTCCACGTCGAAGCGCGAGCCGTGGCACGGGCAGTCCCAGCTGCGTTCGGCCGCGTTGAAGCGCACCAGGCAGCCGAGGTGGGTGCAGCGCAACGAGACCGCGTGCAACCGGCCGCCGGGGTCGCGGTAGACGCCCGTCTTGCCGAGCCCGTCGCGGATGACGTGGGCCTGGTCCCGCGGCAGGTTCTCGCTGGACGTGGCGTCGGCGGGCAGCACCCGGTCGCCGACCAGCTGCGCGGCCACCTCGGCGTTCTTCTTCACCAGCTCCGGCAACGACTTCAGGGACAGGCGGTGCGGGCTGAAGCGATCGGCCAGGTCGTTCGGCTTGCCGGTGATCAGGTCAGCGAGCAGTGAGGCGGCGAACGTGCCGCTGGTCAGGCCCCACTTCATGTAGCCGGTGGCGGTGAAGAGCGTCGAGGAGCCCGGCGTGTAGGAGCCGATCATCGGCAGGTGGTCGTAGGAGGTCGGGTCCTGCGCCGACCAGCGGTGCGTGATCTCTGACACCTGCCAGTGCCTGCGGGCGAAGTCCTCCAGTCTGCGGAACGGCTCCACCGCGGGCTGCCCGGTCGGGTGGCTCTGGCCCGCGAGGATCAGCTTGTCGTCGTGGGCGGCGATGGACCACGACGGGCTGCCCGCACTGATCGCGAGCGACTCCGGCGGGTGGCTCACGCGAGCCGCGACGCAGTACGCGCGGGTGAGTTCCAGGCGGGGGAAGTAGAGGCCGCGGTCGAGCGTCGGGTAGTGGGTCGCGATCACGATCTGGGCCGCGTCGACCTGACCGTCCGCTGTGGACACCCGAGTGCCGGTCACGTCGATGACGCGGCTGTGCTCGCAGACCAGGCTGCCGGAGCCGTCCACGGCGGAAGCCAGGCCCCGCAGGTACTTCACCGGGTGCAGCGCGATCTGGTCGTCCAGCCGGATCGCCCCGTGCACCTCGAACGGCAGGTCGACGTCCGCGGAAGCACGTACGGGCAGGCCCACCTGGCGCGCGGTGATGAGCTCGTGGTCCACGTCCCGCATCTCGGACTCGGTGTAGGCGTAGGTGACGGCGGGGGCACGGCGCAGATCGCAGGAGATGCCTTCCTGCTTCACCAGGTCGGCCACCTGGGCGACGGCCGACACCGAGGCGGTGGCGTAGTCGGTGGCGGCGGCGATGCCGTGGGTGCGGCGGATCGTCGAGTACACAGTGGACTGCAGGGCGGTGACCTTGGCGGTGTTGTTGCCGGAGACGCCCGAGGCCACGCGGTCGGCTTCCAGGACGACGACGGTCAGGCCGCGCCGCTTCAGCAGCAGGGCGGTGGTGAGCCCGGTGATGCCACCGCCGACCACGGCCACGTCGAAGGTGTGCCTGCCGCTCAGCGGCGGGCGGGCCGGGCCGAGCGCGGTGAGCCAGAGCGACTGGTCAGCGGTGGTGGTCATGGGGTGCGGATACCCGGCAGCCGATGCGGGTATTCGACCGCCATGGGTATGCACCGAGTAGTCGTTGTCGGTGGTGGGTTCGGTGGGCTGGGGGTGGTGCGCGGGCTCAAACGCGCGCCCGTCGAGGTCGTGCTGATCGATCGCACGAACCACCACCTGTTCCAGCCGTTGCTCTACCAGGTGGCGACGGCGTTGCTGTCCGCGGGAGACATCGCGCCGGCGTTCCGGGCGATCCTGCGCAAGCAGCGCAACGCGAGGGTGCTGCTGGGTGAGGTGACCGGGTTCGACGCGCAGGCCAAGAAGGTGCACGTCGACCTGCCCGACGGCACCTCCCGCACGACCAGCTACGACACGCTGGTGGTCGCGGCCGGGTCGCAGGACAGCTACTTCGGGCACGGGGACTGGGCCGAAGACGCGCCGCCGATGAAGACGCTGGAGCAGGCGGTGGGCCTGCGTTCGAAGCTGCTGAAAGCGTTCGAGACGGCGGTGGTGGCCGATGACCCGAAGCAGTGGCTGTCGTTCGCGGTGGTCGGGGCGGGGCCGACCGGGGTGGAGCTGGCCGGGCAGCTCGCCGACCTCGCCAGGAGGGCGTTGAAGGGGCAGTTCCGGGAGATAGACCCGCGCGACATCCGGATCACGTTGCTCGACGCCGTGCCGCACGTGCTGCCGCCGTTCTCCGCGCCGCTGCGGGAGCACGCGCGGGCCAAGCTGGAGCAGCTCGGCGTGACGGTCATGACCAACGCGATGGTCGAGGCGATCGACGAGACGGGGCTGACCACCGAGGACGGTGACCGGGTCGAGGCGCGGACGATCATCTGGGCCGCCGGGGTGCAGGCCTCGCCGCTGGCCCGCAAGCTCGCCGAGGCGACCGGGGCCGAGGTCGACCGCAAGGGCCGGATTCTGGTGAATCCCGCAGACTGTTCCGTGACGGACGAGGTCTTCGCGATCGGCGACATGGCCAACCTGGACAATCTGCCGGGGATCGCCGAACCCGCGATCCAGGAGGGCCACCACGTCGCCCGCGTGATCGAAGCACGCCTGAACAACCAGAAGACCAAGCCGTTCAAGTACCTCGACCTCGGCACGATGGCGACGATTTCGCCTGGTGACGCCGTCGCGGACGTCAAGAAGCTGCGGCTGAAGGGCATCATCGGCAAGGCGGCTTGGGCGGGCGTGCACATCGCGTTCCTGGTCGGCTGGCGCAACCGGGTCGCGGTGCTCGCGCAGTGGGGGTGGAACATCGTCACCGGCCGCCGCGCGCAGCCCATCATTCTGGAGCCGATGCATGCGATAGAGCGGAAATAGCAGGCGCCTCTACCGTCCACGAAAGCCGACGGCTGGGAAGTGGACGTATGTCGAACCTGGTGAACCAACTGCCCGTCGAGGTCGTGCGGTGGCCGGTGGACGCGGCGGCACGGGAGGCGTGCCAGCGCAGCGGGACGTTGTGCCTGCTCGTGCTGGAGAAGAACGTGCCCGCGCCCGTGCTCACCGACATGCGCGAGGACTGGGTCCGCGCGCCGGTGCCGCACCAGGACCTCGCCGTGCGCATCGCCATGCTGCGCGCCCGCGCGGCCCGTTACGCCGTGCCGGAGCTGGACATGTCCGGCATCCTGCGCTTCCGCACGCGTTCCGTGGTGCTCTCACCCACCGAGCGCGCGCTGGTGGCCGAGCTGCTCAGACGGTTCCGTGCGCTCACCTCGCGCGAGGACCTGCTGGTCTGCCTGCCGTCGAAGGACGGCGACACGAGCAACGCGCTGCACCTGCACATCATGCGGTTGCGGCGCCGGATCGCCCCGCTCGGCCTGGTGATCAAGACCCTGTGGAACCAGGGTTATCAGCTGGGCCCCGCCGGTCCCTAGAAAAAGTGGGTACCCCCAGAGCATGAACACCGAGCTGCTGGGCATCTACCTCAACGACCACCTGGGCGGTGCGATGGCGGGCACCGAGCTCGCCCGTCGCATCGGCCGGACGCACCCCGAGCTGCGCGCGCTGGCCGACGACATCGAGGCCGACCGCAAGGAGCTGCTCGACGTGATGCGCTCCTACGACGTGGAGCCGCGCCCGCACAAGGCGGCGATCGGCTGGCTCACCGAGAAGGCGGGCAGGCTCAAGCTCAACGGCAGGCTGCTCGGCCGCTCGCCGTTGAGCGACGTGCTGGAGCTGGAGACGCTGCTTATCGGCATCAAGGGCAAGGCCGCGCTGTGGCGGGCGCTCACCACGCTGCCGGGAGACGCCGAGCGGTTCGAACGCCTGCTGCGCCGCGCCGAGAGCCAGGCGGACCTCGTCGACCAGTACCGCCTGCGGATCGCGCCGAAAGCGTTCAACGCACCGCACGTGTCCGGCGTCGACGTCGAGCGCACCTTCACCGTGGCCTCCACGCCGGAGGGTGTCGTCGAGTACCTGCGCGACTTCTCCCGGGCCGAGCAGTGGGATCCCGGCACGGTCAGCTGCACGCGGCTGGACGAGGGCCCGGTCGAGGTCGGCTCGCGCTGGCGCAACGTCTCGACGTTCCTCGGCCGCAAGACCGAGCTGGTCTACGAGCTGACCCGCGACGACGTCCACGGCCTGCAGTTCGTCGGCACCAACGACACCGCGACCTCGACGGACGACATCTCGATCACCGCCGGATCTGCTCCCGGCACGACGAAGATCAGCTACCACGCGCACGTCGACTTCCGCGGCATCGCGAAGCTCGGCGCACCGGTGGCGAAGCTGGCGCTCGAGAAACTGGGCAACGACACCGAGAAGAACCTCATCCGAGTTCTCGGCGACGTGCGGTAAAGAAGAAGGAAAACCCCAGTTCAGGGCGGATTCCCCAGGTCGGACGTGATCCCTAGACTCCCTCGCGCCGGTTGGTGAGGCAGGCCCTTCCTCCTGTCCGCACCGGCTAGGACACAGAGGGAGTACTGGGGTGTTCGAAAACAACGTCACCAGGCGCGGCTTCGTCACGGGCGCGGCGGCCGTCGCCGGTCTCGCGGGTCTGTCCACCATCGCTCCGGGGCTGGCCGGCGCCGCCCCCGTCACGAACGACCAGCACACCGAAGGGGAGATGGCCCCCGCGGTCGGCGCGCTGGCGATGATGACGTTCCAGAAGATCGACGGCACGCCCGTCTACTACTGGCGCTCCAACCGCGGCAACACCACCGCGCGCAACTGGCAGTGCACCGACGCGTTCTACAACGCGCTCGTCGCCTGGATCCGGGACCTGCGCTCGCTCTCGTCGAGCTACGGCTCGATCAGCTACATCGTCTCGGCCGGTTTCTACGTCGACAAGCCCGGCCAGCACGGCGCCGGCACCGCGATGGACCTCGACCACGTGCGCTGGTCCGGCGGCAACACCATCTCGCCGCTCGACCAGGCGCACGCGTCGACGAACGCCGCGATCCGCAAGCGCTACCTCGCCACGGAGGCCGTGTGCCGCCGCCGGTTCCGGTACGTGCTCGACGGCTGGTACAACGCCGACCACCACGACCACATCCACTCCGACTTCGGCGGCATGCCGGTGCGCGTGCTGAAGGACTCCGAGTCCGACACGAAGTTCGTCCAGGCCGTGTGCAACAACTTCCGCGGCTCCGGCCTCGTGATCGACGGCATCTGGGGCACCAACACGCAGAACGCGTTCAACGGCCTCAAGTCGGCGCTGGGCGTGACGGGCGACCCGCACACCAGCTCCTCGGTCTGGCAGTCGATGTGCTCAAAGATCGCGACCAAGGGCTTCGCGAACCAGAACATCTGACTCGAAGCCGTCGTAGCTGTCGATCCAGGAATCCGGCTCCAGGCCGGTGATTCCGTAGCCGAACGACACGCAGACGACGGGTGCGCCCGCCGCGCGGGCGGCCTGCACGTCGCTGATGCTGTCCCCCACCATCAGCGCCGCGGTGCCGCCCGCGCGCCGGACCGCTTCTTCGAGATGACGCGGATCCGGTTTGCGGTAGGGGAGTTCGTCGCCGCTGACCACCGCGTCGAACGCCGTGTCGAGGCCCAGCGCCTTGAGCATCCCGCCGGTGATGCGGCCGGACTTGTTGGTGCACAAGGCGAGCCGCACGCCACGGCTGCGCAGCCGCTTGAGCAGTTCCTCCACTCCCGGATAGACGTGGGCGCGGTGTCCGGGGTCGGCGGCGTACGCGGTCAGGTACGCCTCCTGGACGGCCGGAGCCAACTCTTCCGAGGCTCCGGCCTTCTCCAACGCCGCCCGCACCAACGCGTGTCCGCCCATTCCGACGTACAGCCGTGTCTCGTCGTCCACCAGTTCGACCAGGCCATGGGCTTTCAACGCGACGTTGACGGCGTGCGTGATGCCGGAAACCGTGTCGACCACGGTCCCGTCCAGGTCGAAGACCACCGTGTCGATCACTCCGGATCCACCGCACTGCCGATGGAACGCACGATTTCCTCCTCAGTGCCGTGCGCGAAGCACAACGGCTGCCGGCCGAGCCACGAGAAGGGCCCCGGACCGGCGAACCTCACCGGCACGGCCTCGGTCAGCGCGGTGATCTCGGCGATCGTCAGGAACTCCAAAGGCTTCCTGCGGTCCGCGACGGCGAGCACGTGGTGCGACAGCAACCCGCCGCCGCGCGTGCCGAGCGTCAGGATCGCGGGCATCGCGGGCTTGTCCTTCTTCTCGTGCACCGTCAGCCGGATCGACGCCGACGCGGCCGGCACCACCCGCCGATCTGCCGCATGAATTGCCACGTAACGCTTTGTCGCCTCCCACGCCACCGCGGAGACGAACGCGAGACCGTCCTCCACCGCCGTCTCGTGGCCGATGATCTCCCGCCACACGGCCTGGTGCCTCGGGTTGACCAGCGAGCTGACCCCGGCCCGCGTGATGGTGCGCACCCGCGCGGGATCCTCCTTGAGCCACCACGAAAGCGGCTCGGAAGGCGTCACGCCGTGGACCGGCTCACCTCGCAGGGCGAGTGCGAAGACGTTGTCCCAATCGACGTTCATCACCATGGTGTGCAGGCGGCTGGTGACCGCCTCGGCCGGCAGCGCGGCCAGCTCCTCGGCGTAGAAACCGGACCAGCGCGGGTCGTCCGGAGTCGACTGGCGGAAGTCCGAGAACGTCACGGAAGCCTTGTCCACCAAGAAGCTCGCGATCTGCTCGCGTTGGGCGTCGTAGGCCTCGCGCGGCCACGCGTCGGTGATCAACGCGTCGGCGAACCGCTCACCACCTGACCGCACGGCCAGCGAGACGGGCTGTTCGGCCAGTTCCGCCACGGACTCCACGAGAGCGACGAGCCTGCCGACCGCGAACACCTCGGCCAGATCCGCGTACGGCCCGGCGGTTTTGAGTCCGCCCGCGTCGCGTTTCGGTTGCCCCAGCGCGATTTCGAACGCCAACGGCTCGCCGGACCGGTCGAGGATCTGCTGCTGGAGCGTGCGGACGTCGAGGCGGCCCGCGTTGCGGCTGATCACGTGGTCGCGGAACAGCTCGGCGACCAGCGCGGCTCGACGTGCGGCGGGATCACCCAGGGAGCTGTACAGCGCGTCGCCCGCGAGGACTTCGAGCATGCCGCGAGCACGCTTGGTGAAGCGCTTGACCTGCTTGCGCACGCCGTCCCGCCAAGGTGGGGTGAAGTCGTCGGAGACGGTGACACCAGGGCGATCCAGGGCCGAGGAGGTCATCCAGGCCTGGGAGTCCTCGCGGAGCAACGTGAGGAGGCGGCTTTCGCTGACCACCTTCTCGGCGGTTCCGATGGTCATACGTCAGCCCTCTCCAGCAGGTGGTGCAGCGAATCTCCGAGCACGGGCCCTGTTCCCGTGACATAGGCGAGCGGCTGCTGTCCCTCTTCCAGCCGTGCCAAAGCCCGGTATCGGTCATCAGCCGCCACCCGGTGCCGCGCGCCTGACACCAGCACCGGGACCTCGCCCGCCGCCTCGCGTTCGATCAGGTAGCGGAACGTCGGCTTGGCCTCGCCGTTCTCGAAGTCGTAGCCGCCGGTGCAGTGCTGCGCGGTCATGTTCGCGTCGCGCGAGGTCGCCGTGACGAAGTGCAGCTCGCCCGGCTTGCCGTGGATCGTCAGCTTCACCGCGTCCGGCGTGACCGTGCGCAGGACGTTGAGATCCCTGTCCGCCAACGAGATCGCCACGTACCGGCAGGCCGCCGAGAACGCCTCGCGCCGCAGTTCGCCGTGATCCACCTCGAAACCGATGTCCGCACGCGGCGCCACTTCCCTCAACGGGCGGCGCAACGACGTGACGTAGTGGACGTAGGCGTCCATCACCTGGTCGGGACCAGCGGAAACGTCCTCGTGGAACCTCGGGTAGCAGGTCGACGTGGCGATGGACCAGAACGTGAACGCCAGCTGCGAACCCACGTCGGAGGCAGCGGTCATCTCGTCCAGCGACGGCACCGGGGCGGTCTCGTCGAAGAACGGCGTGTAGTCGCGCTCCAGGTCCACGACCCAGTCGGCGTAGCGGGAGGCGCGCTGGTCCCAGTGCGACGAGGTGATGCCGGCACGCACCCAGTCCTCGTAGTCGCAGATCTCCAGCACGCCGGCGGCGCCCAGCTCGTGCACCCACAGCCGCAGCGAGTCCTGGTA
This sequence comes from Lentzea sp. NPDC006480, assembly GCF_040611995.1. Taxonomy (NCBI): domain Bacteria; kingdom Bacillati; phylum Actinomycetota; class Actinomycetes; order Pseudonocardiales; family Pseudonocardiaceae; genus Lentzea; species Lentzea sp. NPDC006480. Next base: position 17,113 of record NZ_JBEXPJ010000028.1, on the reverse strand, counting down.
GTCCAGCACCAGGTCGTCGGGCGTGTGGCAGGCGCGGTTGTACTTGCGGCCGTCGGCCAGCACGCGGAACACCGCGCCCGTAGGACTCAACGCGTTCAACGTGTGCGCGAGAGCAGCGCAGCGGGCCAGCGAGTGGATCTCAGCGGTGTCCGGCGCGCGGCCGCGATTCTTCACGGGTGAGAAAGGCTTGCGGGAGAACAACGGCAGCACGAGCTCGACCGGCCGGCCCGCCGAGATCATGCCGAGCACCTGGTCACGAAGCTCGGCCCGGCCGAAGTGCTCCTTGCGGGCCTTGAACCACTTCCCGTCGAACAACGCCTCGGCGACCAGCTCGGCGGCGCCCGGCTTCGCGACGCCGTACTCCTTGGCCTGCTTGCGGGCACGACCCAGCGCGGCGTCCACACGGGCCGCCGCCGCACGACTCACCGCGTGTGCGAGGGCGGGCATGACCTCGTCGATCCAGTACTTCGCGTCGATCGCCACGGATTTCGAGGCGAACTCACGTTGACGGTAGAGCTGGAAGGGTTTGCTGCGGACATGGGAGATCAACCGGTGACCACCGGAGATCTGGCTGCGGCGCTGCTCGGCGTTGAGAGCGTTGTTCAGGGTTTGCGTCATTGGCCTTCACTTCTTCACCAGGTGAAGTGCCGCGAACACGGCACTGATGGCAAGGGGCACGAACAGGAAGGCGTTGACCGTCGGCCAACTGGTGGCGGAGAGGAGCGGCCCCGCGGTGAGCGCACCGAAGGCGGAGGCGCCGAGCGTGAACATCTCGCTGACGCCCTGCGTGACCGACTTCTCGTGGGGAAGGTAGGAACTCGCGAGCAAGGTCGTGCCGGAGACGAACATCAGGTTCCAGCCGATGCCGATCAACGCCAGGGCGACCATGAAGGCGGTGTGCGACGAGCTGCCCAACGCGATCAGTGCCCCTGCCGCGTTGACCACCACCCCGGCCAGAACCGTTTGCGCGGCCCCGATTCGTGCGGCGAGACGGCCGGAGACGAAGGCCGTCGCGTACATGCCGACCATGTGCCACTGGATGACCGACGCGGCCTCGTGCACCGAGTGACCCGAGCCGGACGCGGCGATCGGGGCGGCGGTCATGGCCAGCGTCATGGTGAAGTAGCCCGCGCCCGCACCCGCGACACCGGCCAGGAACACCGGCTGGCGTGCGATTTCCCGCAACGTGCGCGGCTCACCGGCGGGAACGGCCTTCTCCACGGCCTTCTCGGCGCTGTCCACGGTCATGAACGCGACCACCGCCGTCGAGGCCAGACCCAGCGCCGTGACCAGCGCGTATGAGCCCGCGAAGACCACCGGCAGGACGTCCGAGACCGCCGTGGCGAGGAACGGGCCGGCGACCGCGGCGAGGATTCCGCCGCTGAGCACCGTGGAGATGGCCTTGGCGCGCTGGCCGGCGGGGGAGATGTCGGCGGCGGTGTAGCGGTAGTAACCCGCCAGCGCCTGGAACACGCCGATGCACGCCACGCTGCCGCAGAACAGCAGGTAGCTGTGCAGGGTCACGGCCAGCACCGAGACGAGACCGCCGACGACCGCGGCGAGCGAGCCGACGAGGAATCCGGCTCGCCTGCCGTGCCTGCGCATGAACGCTGACGCGGGATAGGTGGTGAGCCAGGAAACGATGCTGATGAGCGCGAACGGCACGGTGGCGAGCACGGGGGACGGCGCCAGCGAGAGGCCGACGATTCCGGTCAGCGTGAGGTCCACGCTGATGCAGCACTGGTAGAGCGTCTGGGCCGCGGTGAGCAGCGACATGTTCCTCGCGCGTTGCCCGGCAGGCGCGGAAATACTCATTCAGATACACGTCCACTCGGAATAAGGAACGCAATGATGCTGTGTGTAACCGTTTACATATCGAAAGGCTACTTGACCTTCTCGCGACGACACAACGGTTGTGGCCGGACCCACTGGCAACATGGCCATTGCCTGTCCCAGGTTGATCCTGGGGAAACACCTAGTTACCTGCGGCAAAAGCACTGGCCGGGTGGAATTGAGACGCAAGGAAGCCCCTCGGTCTCATTTGGGGGAGACCAAGGGGCCCGGCGGCCTTGCTATTTGACTGTTTTACCCATCAAGTGGAAGTGCTGTCCGCAAGCTGTCGAGGGCTACGGCTTTGGACACTTCTTCCACGCGAAGTGGTAGATGGTCTCGATCGAGCCGTCGGTCGAGTCCATCGCCATGAAGCTGGTCTTCTTCGGGTCGGACGTGCCCTTGTCCACGCGGAGCTCGGTGTTGATGTTGAAGTTCCGCTTCTCGCCGCAGGGCTGGTAGACGATGGAGGCGACGTCGGTCTTGTGGGTGACTTGCCAGTTGTCGCTCAATGCGCCGTTCAGGGTCTTCGAGCGCTGGTCGGTGTCCGACATTCCCTGGAAGTAGTAGCTCGCCTTCACCGTTCCCTTCGCTCCCTTCTGCAGGTCGGCGAAGCCTCTGTAGTCCGCCTGCGCGATTCCGTAGGTGAATCCACCGGGAACGTTGACCTTGAGGTTCAGCTGGCAGTTCTTGCGGAAATCGGTCGGCCTGGACTGCGGGCCGACCTGGGCCAGATAGTCGCTGTAGGTGACCGTGAAAGCCTTGTTGTCCGGGGAGACGGCGACTGCGGCCGTGCCGAGGCGACAGCCGGAGCCGTTGACCGTCACGACGTTGATGGTGATCTGGCCAGTCGGGGGCGGATCCGCGACCGGGGGAATGACGATGGTGGACAGAGCCAAGGCGGCCGCGGCCAACGTGCTAATCATGGGACACCTTTCCGAATGTGCAGGACATGTCGGGCGGCGTGGTACGAGACCGTATCGGAAAGGGTGTTAACGAACCTCCGCCAACCAGAGCAACATTGCGCGCCGTCAGCCGAGGTCAATGTGCGTCGACCATTTGTCACCTTTTGCGGTCGATCGGTTACCGCACTAATGGGCGGCTCACCGCACTCGTCGGTGAATTGCCACCCGTACCGAAAGAACGCGATTCAGGAACCTAATGCTCCTGGGTGTGCGCGCGAATGTAACACGCATCGAACGGAGTAACGGCCGTCTGAGATGCGGAACTCAATTGGTGAAGCGTCCACACCCGCGGAGCCCCGGACGCGACAAGGGCGCATCCTCAATTGGATGCGCCCTTGCAGGTGAATCTTGAACTAGAGCGGTTTACCTCTGCTGGCCGTTGCCCATCGAGCCGCCCAGGCCGAAGAGAATCCGCTGGATGAGCTCGGGATCGACGTCCGGCTCGTCGCCCAGCGCCTCGGCAGCGGGGGAGCGGCGCTTCTCGCGCCGGGGCAGCGGCACCGCGTTGGCGTTCACGCCCGTCGGCAGCGGCAGCTCGCACCAGATCAGCTTGACCCCGTTGCCGAGCTGCAGCTCGCCGGTGCGCAGGTCGGGAGAGGTGGGCGGCATCGTGAAGCGGGCCGCTTCCAGCTCGACCACCAGGTAGTCGCCGCTCAGCCGCAACCGCAGCGTGATCAGCCGCGAGGTCTTGGGATCAGCGGAGTCGATGGCAGCCTCTACCAGCGCACACGCCACAGCGGAGCAGTCGTCGATCATGTTCCGCAGCCGCCACTCGCCGAGTGTGAAGCGGACGAACAGATCTGCGCAGTTCACCGCGGTGGGCAACGCGATGAGTGTCAGGTCGTCGACCTGTGCAGTCTGGGCGTTCACCGGCATGCAGCCTCCGTTCGCGTGCGGCGCGCGATCCAGCGACAGTCACCCGAATGGCCGTCGCGGTGTGCGGGAATCTACATGGGTATACGCGGGAAGCAATGGCCTGGTTGACTCACCCGTCAAAAGTCACGTCCGGGTCACGGTGGGAGGCCCCGGCGCTCACTCTGGGTAGAACGCCGGGAGCGCTCCGTGATCAAATCGGGTCAGCATCGCTTCCAGGCGAACTGGTAGCGGGTGTTGACGCTGCCGTCGGTCGAGTCCATGGACACGAACGCGGACTGGTTCGAGGAGTTCGTGGTCACGCGGACCTCGGTGTTCACGTTGAGATTGCGCACCATGCCGCACGGCGCGAAGACGATCTCGCCCACGCTGGTCTGGTCGGTGAACTGCCAGTTGTCGACCTTGGGGCCGGGGATGTTGTGCGTGCTCGTGCCGGTCGACGACGAGCCGGAGAAGTAGTAGCTGGCGCGCTGCATGCCTTTCGCGCCTCTGGGTAACGACGCGAATCCTCTGTAGTCGGCCTTCGCGATCCCGTACGTGAAGCCCTGCGGGTAGTGCACGCGGAGGTTCAGCTGGCAGTTCTTGCGGAACTGCGTCGGTGTCGATCCGGCGCCGGCCTGTGCCGTGTAGTCGCTGTACGTCACCGTAAATGCCGTGTTGTCGTCGGCGACGGCGACGGCCGCTGTTCCCGCGGGGCAGCCGGAACCGTTGACGGTGACGACGTCGACGGTGATTTTTCCGGGAGGAACGACATCCGCGGTGCTCGGCGCCTCCGGGGCGACGAGGAGCGACACTGCCAAACTCGTAGCTGCCATCACACTGAGCATGAGGCGCCTTTCATTTCGGGGGATGTGTGGCGGCGTGACGGTGACGTTATCTTAAATACACTTAAGGCGTGGACAGCCGACCGGGCGAACTTAAATATATTTAAAACGGATTAATCGTCTGAACGGTGGATTGGCGACGACGAGCCGTCGGCTAACTTCGTGACAGATCGAGAAAAACGATCAACACAGACCCACTGAATACGCCGGTCCCCACACCTGGCGCCGAGAGCCCCGGCAGATCCACCTCGTAACACCGGTGTGGGAAGGCAAGCGCGCACTGCTCATCGGGTTCCTCCCTCCTGCTCGGAGCTCGGTGGTGCGGCAGCGGTGCGGCGCAGCCGGCTGGTGCCCGCCGGCGGCGTTCGGACCCGTCCCACGGTCCGGCGCCGCCGGCGGTGTTATTTCCAGCCCTCGCAAGGGGGCACTACAGCCTTCGGAGCCTCAATTGCACGCGTGCCCCACCCAGCGGCCCGCGGTCGACGTGGACGGATCCACCGGTGCTCTCCGCGGCGCGCCGCGCGATGTCGAGCCCCAGTCCGGTGGACCCACCGCCGCTGGCACCGCGCTCCAGCGCCCGTTCCACGTTCGCGATGCCCGGACCGGCGTCCTCGACGACCAGTGCCACCAGATCGGCCTGGTGCACCAGCGTCACGGCGAACCGCGTGCCCTCCGGCGTGTAGCGGAAGACGTTGCCCAGCAACGCGTCCAGCGCCGCCACGAGGTCGTTGCGCCCCAACGGCACGTGCGCGGGCTTGTCGGCGCCGCGGATGGTCCACGGCCGTTCCTGGTCATCGGCGAGCGCGGACCAGAACACCAGCCGTTCGCGCACGACGCTCGCGGCGTCGACGCCGGTGTTGTCGGGCTGCAGGCCGGAACGGGCCGCGCGGATGATCTCGTCGACCTCCCTCTCCAGGCCATGAACGGCTTCGCGGACGCGATCCGCGCCTGGACCCCTGCCGAGGGTGTCCGCGTCCAGCAGCAGCGCTGTGAGAGGCGTTCTGAGGCGGTGCGAGAGATCGGCGACGACCTCGCGTTCGGCGGCGACGAGGTGCCGGACGCGTTCGGCCATGGCGTTGAACGCCTTGCCGACCTCCTTGAGCTCCGGCGGTCCCTTCACCGGAACCCGCGCGGAAAGGTCGCCCTGGCCCATCCGGCGCGCGCCTTCGGCCAGCGTCCGGGTCGCTTTCACGGCACGGGCGCCCAGCCGGTCGGCCACGAACACCGAACCCGCCACGAGCCCGACGGCGACACCCGCCAGCGCCCACCACGTGCCGAGGACGCCGTGGGTGAGCTGTTCGTGCGGCACGAACGCCTCGACGATCGCGACTCCGTTGGTGCTGGTGGCCAGCGGTTGCAGGTACGCCACACCGTCCGGCCGTTCCACCGTGGACGCTTTCGCGAGGTTCCGCGCGTTCTCCAGGTCTTTGGCGGTGATGTGCGAGGTGCCGTAGGTGCCGGAGTTCAGGTGGACGGCGAGCCTTTGCTGGCCGCCGTACCGCGTGCTGCGGATGGCCTGGCGGATCTCCGGGCCCTTCGTGGTGATCACGAGGGCAGGCGTGAGCGCGCCGGCCTGCTTCTCGGCTTCGCTGATGGCCCGCTCGTACGCCGCGTTCTTGACGACGATCGCCAGCGGGATCAGGAACGCCAGCGCCACCATGCTGGTCGCCGCGAGAGCGACCAGCACCAGTGACCGCCTCATCTCGGTGCGACCAGACGCACGCCGACCCCGCGCACCGTGTGCAGATAACGCGGCTGCGCGGCCCGTTCGCCGAGCTTGCGCCGCAGCCACGAGAGGTGGACGTCGAGCGTCTGGTCGTCACGGGTGGACGGCCACAGGTTCGCCAGGATCTCGGCGCGCGGCACGACCTCGCCGGAGCGTGCGGCGAGGTAGGAGAGCAGTTCGAACTCCTTGTGCGTCAACGAGAGCTCACGTCCGTCCACAGTGGCCCGGCGCAGGTTCACGTCGATCTCCAGCCCGCCGATGACGAGCTGCTTGGTGTCACGGGCTCGTCTGAGCACGGCCTGCAGCCGCGCTTCGAGGTGCTCGCTGGAGAAGGGTTTGACGAGGTAGTCGTCCGCGCCCGCGTTGAGCAGGCGGATGATCTCCTGCTCGTCGTCGCGGGCGGTGGCGATCACCACGGGGGTGTTCGTGACGCCTCGGATCATCCGCAGCGCGTCGCCACCGTCGAGGTCGGGGAGCCCCAGGTCGAGCACCACGACGTCGTAGTTGGTGGCGGTGACTTCGCGCAAAGCCTCGATCGCGAGCGCGACACCGTGCACGATGTGGCCCTGGCCGGTGAGAGCGCGTGTGATCGCCGCTCGCACCACCGGGTCGTCCTCGACCAGCAGTACTGATGCCATGAGCCGCTACGGAAGGGTCGCCGCAGTGAGACGGTCGGTCGGATACCTGGTCGCCTGGGCGGTGGTGACCGCGGTCGCCGTCGGCCTGTCGTGGTTCGGCATCCGGTCGGCCATGGAACCCGCCCCGGTGGCCGCGGTGGAGTCCACGACCGGGCCAGGTGGTGTGTTGCCGATGCCGACCGTCACGTCGATCAGCGTCCCGGTGCCACCTACCGGCACCGCGGTCAGCTCGCCGCCTGTCACGCCCTCGTCGTCCACCAGGCCTCCTGTCGTCAGTTCGTCGGTTCCGGCTCCTCCCAGTAGTACGGATGGGCGTCCCTCCCCGGCTCAACTCTCCGAGGGGGAATGGCAGGCGGACGGCTCCTACGTCCACGCATTCCACCTGCGCGGGGGTGACGTGGTCGTGCGCTACCGCCCGCAGGGGGTCGAGGCCCTCTCCGCCAGCCCCGCCGACGGCTGGACGGTGGCGGTCGAACAGCCCGGTGGCCCGCTGGTCGTGAACTTCCGCAACACCACCGGCAACCTCTCCCGCCTGGAAGCCACCTGGACCACCGGCCCCACGGCGCGCGTGATCGAGAAGTAGCCACCCCACACGCAGGCCCCTTACGTCCTCTCGTGACGCGCGCGGGGCCCTTTCGTACTTTCCCCGCGCACGCGGGGAGTCCGCGCACGCGGGGAAAGTACGCGGGGTCCCCGCGTACGGTAGGAGCGCACGAAAGGGCCCCGCGTGCGGTTGAGGCAGGGCTACAGGCCGATGGCCTTGGAGAGCTGGGTGGGTTTGAGTACGCGGAGGATGGCCTCGTAGAGGTAGTAGTCGCCGTAGGGGAGGGAGACCTCCACGCCGTCTTCCGAGGGGCGGTTGCGGGTGCCTCGGGCCAGGATGGCCTCGGCGCGCGTCGATTTGGTGGTGAGGCAGGTGCCGACCAGGCCGTCGAGGATCTTCAGCGCGCGCTCGCGGTAGCGGCCGGAGTCCGTGGCCTTGGCCAGGTCGAGCAGACCGCACGCCATGATCGCGCCCGCCGACGAGTCCTTGATGTCGTTGGCGCCCAACGGCGAGCGGTAGTCCCACACCGGCACGTGGTCCGGGGTCAGCGCGTTGAGGGCGAAGTCCGCCATCTTGCGCGCGGTGTCGCGGAACTCCCTCAGGCCCGTGCGGCGGTACATCGTCGTGAAGCCGTAGATGCCCCACGCCTGGCCGCGCGACCAGCACGAGGTCGGGCTGTAGCCCTGCACGGTGTTCTGGCCGATCGGCGCGCCGGTGTCCGGGTCGAAGTCGAACACGTGCGGGGTCGAGCCGTCCGGGCGCAGGAAGTTGGCCTGGGTCGTTCTGGCGTGGGCGATCGCGATGTCGAGGAACTTGCGGTCGCCGGTCTGCTCGGTGGCGAACGCGAGCAGGTCCAGGTTCATCATCGTGTCCATGATCACCCGGCCCGCGTTGCCCGGCGTGCCGATCTTGCCCCAGGCGCGGATGAACTTGCCGGTGGCGTTCCAGCGCAGGATCAGCGTGTTCGCCGCGTCGATCGCGCCGTCACGCCACTTGGTGTCGCCGGTGAGCCGGTACGCGGTGACCCAGGACGGGTAGAAGAGGAACCCCAGGTCGTGGTCGCGCGGGTCGAGCCGGCGCGGTGCCAGCCGGTCGTTCGCGGCTTCGGCCAGCGTGCGGAACTGGGCGTCGCCGCTGTCGAGGTGCGCGAGCCACAGCGTGCCCGGCCAGAAACCGCCGACCCAGCCGCCGTCGGCGACGTAGGTCCACTTCTCGGCACGGGTGATCTCCGGGAACGACGTGATGCCCGGTGCGACCGCCTTCAGCTTGGCGAGGCCGTAGTCGAGCGCGCCGCGGAGTTTGGCGGGGGAGGCCGCGGCTTCCCCGGCACCGGCTACGGCTCCGGTGAGCAGAGGAGTGACCGCGGCAGACGCCAGAAGGGTGCGTCGAGACAGATTCACGAGACCGTCCAGTCCCTTTCATGTCCTTGCGCCCGGCGACACCCTGCCAGATCCGATCAACGTCTGTAAAGGGAAGTCAAAAATTGATTCATTCGGCTCCTCTTTAGGACGCTGACCGGCCTAGAGAGGGAATCAGATACGTGAACGCGTGCATTGTTCACAAGGATGAACAATGCTCACACGCGAATGAGGACGGCGTCGAGATGGCGCGGGCTCAGGCCGTAGCGGCGCTTGAAATCCGCGTTGTCGCGGCCGCCTTCGAGGGTGGTCTTGCCCAGCCGGATCGCGAGCTTGACCGACTCGGCGAACAGCACGCCGTACGGGCTGTAGCGGCCGTCGACCGCGTAGTCGACCCCGCACGTCCAGGTGTGGAAGCGGGTGGCGTCGGCGAGGCAGATGCCGGCGGCGACGAGCTTGCCGTGCTGCCGGACCTCGATGATGTGCGCGAGGCCGCCGAGGGCCAGGACGAACTTGGTGAGAGTGCTGCCGGGGTAGAAGCCGCTGGTGTCGAAGCGGGTCGCCGTTTTGGTGCACAGCAACGAGATCTCGTCGAGCGCGGCGTGGTCCGCGGGGAGGACCTCGATCGTGACGCCGGCTTCCCGCGATCTTCGCTCGTTGCGGCGCAGGTTGGCTCTGGCGCGGATGCCGAGCCCCGACAGGTAGCGCTCGTAGGTGGTGAGGCTCGTGGCCCAACGGTCGGTCAGGTGGCGTGCGGGCAGGCCGGCGGCTCTGAGTTGCTGTGACAGCGCGTTGCCGCGCTCGACGTTCACGAATCCCCACCAGCGCGCTTCGAGGGCCGACGCCGCGGCCGTCATGGCGTCCAGCAGCCTCGGCAGGACGTCCGAGGTGGCGGGCACGTGCGCGTCGTAGCAGTGCCAGGTGTGGCTGAGCAGCACGCGCTGGCCGGCCGCTTCCGGGTACGCCTCGTGCAGGCGGCGCAACGGGTTCGCGGCCGACTGGAGGTAGACGGGCAGCACGGCGACCGGCTTTTCGCCGTCCCGCAGCACAAAACACCCCGAGTAGTCGGCGTTCGCCAGCGGTGCCTGCTCGTACGCGCTGACGTACGCATGGTCGTAGAACACCGGCGCGCCGCTCGCGTGCACGACCGAGTTCCAATCGGCAGCATCGATTTCCTTTATGGAGTTCGAGAATTCGACGCGCACACGTTCACTGTACGGCGTGCCAGACCGCGAAGGGGACGTCGATCTCGTCCCGGCTCAGGCCTCCGTGCTCGTACTTCGCGGACGGGTCGGGGATCGGGAACCCCGGCGACGCGGCGACGGCGACGACCGGCCCGGCCTCCGGCTGCGGCAGACCGAGGTCGGCGGCGTGGTGCACGGTGGCCGTGGAGCCCAGAGTCGTTGCCACGCGGTCGAAAACGGCTTCGAGCCGGTCCGCCTTCGGGTAGAGCCAGCGCGTCCGGCCCGCGCCGCCGGACGGGATCACGCACTCCTCGCGCACGATCGCGTCCCAGGCCTCGACGAGGCCCGGATCGGGATCGACCGGAACCAGGCCGTGGTCGGAATGCGCCACGACGGTCCAACCCTGTGCGGCCCAACGGGAAGCGTGCGCGTCCAGCCGGAGCATCGCCTCGTGCACGGACTCGTCGTAGCCGTGGCGGTGCACGTGGTCGTCGATGTTGACGTAGGTCCAGAGAAACCGTGCCTCGGACAGCGCCTTGTCCAGATCTGCCACGACGTTGGCGACGAGCAGCGGAGGATCTTCCGCCTGGGCGGCGAGTTTGTGTCGCGGGGACGCGGGTATCCGGGTGCACCCGCGCAGGAGGGCCTGCGCCCAGGTGCCTTCGAGGAGGTCGAGTTCGCGGGCGAGCACGGTGGCGCCGTTCCGTTCCAGAACGGTCGGCAGGTGCGGGATCGCAGGCGTGCCGTTGATGGCGTGCACGAGGCCCGATCCGTTGCGGTACACCGTTCCCGGCACGCGGTGGACATCGGCCGGAACACCGGTCAGCGCGGTCAGCCAGGCTGTCGCGGACGTCGAAGGCACCGTGGAGGAAAGCGTGGAAAGGGAAGCCGACAACCACGATTGTTTGGCCACGTCCGAAGAGAGACCGTCCACGGCCAGGACGATTACGCCGCGGTCAGCCGATTTCAGGGCGACGTCGAGCCGGGAAGGGATCTCTGCCAAGGACATCGGGGCACTGTAACGCATCTCATCAGGCGAAGATGCCCTGATCGGGTGCTCAGTCTCGCACAATGGTGGCCGATGGAGTAAAGGGAACTTGAAAGTTCGGCAGGAGGAAGGTGGCGGATGTCGGTCGGTGTTCTGGACGTCGGGTGCTTCAGCGCACACCTGGTGGTCGTGGAACGAGACCTGATGCGTCCGCTGATGTCCCACAAGGTCAGACTGAGACTTGACCGGGAACTGGATTCCGACGGGGCGATCAGCGAGGACGGCATCAAGTCGCTGTGCGCCGCCGTGCTCGCCGCGCGCAAGAAGGCAGGCGACGTGCCCTTCCTCCCCTTCGCCACTTCTTCGGTCCGGGACGCGCTGAACGCCGACGAGGTGATGCGCAAGGTGCACAGACGCACCGGCGTCGAGCTGAAGGTGTTGTCGGGCAAGGAAGAAGCCCGTCTCTCGTACACGGCGGCCCGGCACTGGTTCGGCTGGAGCGCCGGTCCGATGGTCGTGCTGGACGTCGGTGGCGGCACCGTGGAGCTGGCCCTCGGTTCGGGGGCGGAGCCGGAGCTCGCGGTCTCGTTGCCCTTGGGGGCGAGGACTTTGACGCGCGCCGGGCTGACGGTGGCGGACATGCGCGCGGAGGTGCGGGAACAGATCGCCGAGGCGTTTCCCCGTGATGAGAGCGCTCACGCCGTCGGTTGCTCGAAGGTGTTCGAGCAGCTGGCCCGGCTCGCCGGAGCGCGCAGCGGGACGTACGCCACGAGGCAGTTGCGTTTGAAGGACCTGGAGAAGTGGATCCCTCGGCTGGCGAAGCTGTCGGTGCGCGAACGTGCCGCCCTGCCGGGGATCTCGCGGCACCGGGCCCGGCAGTCACTGGCGGGCGCGGTGGTCGCGGAGGGTCTGATGAAGGTCGCGGGGCACGACGTCGTGGACATCTCCCCGTGGTCCACCAAGGAAGGCCTGCTGCTGGATCTGGTCGAGCGGTCGCGGCTCAGACGCGAGTCGGCGGTATCGGTCGCCTAGTGTCCTGCGCCTGAAATTCGAACCAAAGCCTCGTCCGGGTTGCCCCGTGTTCCCGGTCCGCGTGCTCGATGAAGGTCCCTTCATCGACTTGAGGTCCATGAAGGAACTCTTCATGGACCAGCCGGGCCGTGCACACCAGGCGCGGCGACGGCCGGTTCCGGGGCCGGTTGGGTGTGGTCAGCGGCGATGTGACCAAGAGTTGGTGGTACTTGCAGACGCCAGCAGGGCCAACGCCTGGGAATCCGAGTCGCCTAGCAGGCGGTGAGCGCGGTGACGGCGTCGTCGACGTCGTCGAACAGCCGCAGAACCTGGTCGACGGCCGTCATCTTCAAGGGACGCAGCACGACTCTGCTGTCGCTGACGACGCCGAACTTGACGCCGAGCTCGTCGGCCTGGGCCTGGGTCTCCACGAGTGCGCGGATCCCCTCGGACCCGAAGAAGTGCACTGCCCGCAGATCGACGACCAAGGCGGGTGGTTTGCGGTCGAGCAGCTCGGCGAGCCTGCTCGTCACCGGCGCGGAGGACATCATGTCGATCTCGCCCGTCAGCGCGACGATCGGGATGGACTGGACGTAGGTCGTGGTCTGGCGAAGCTGGTTCATTAGGACTCCTGTCCGCACCGACCGTACGCGTGATCCGGTGACGACCACAAGCCGAACCCGTTTTCCCCAGGCCACGGTGGGTACACGCCTAATGGCCGCAAAACCCCTGATAGACGAGGAGGAAAGCCGTGTCGACCACGGAGACCGGTCACGTCACGGGGACCAGGGACAAGGACTACAACATCCTGTGGTTCACCGAGGCGTGCCTCGACAACGCACTGCGCCTGGAGTCCTACATCGCCGACGCCGAGCGCGACGGCGACCAGGAGCTCGCGGAGTTCTTCCGCAAGGCGCAGGGCGAGAGCCAGAAGGGTGCCGAGCAGGGCAAGCGCCTGCTGGCGTCCCGGCTGACGAAGTAGGCCTGCTTTCGCGGGGCGTCTGCTGGGGGCGCCCCGCTCAGGCCTGCAGCTCCGCCCACACGACTTTCCCCTTCGTGCCAGGCGTGGTGCCCCATCTGACGCTCAACGCCTGCACGAGCTGCATCCCGCGTCCCCGCGCCGAACTCGGGTCCACCGGTCTCACCTGAGGCTGCTTCGGCGACTCGTCGTGCACCTCGACCAGCATCCCGTCGGCCTTGCGGCTCACCGTCAGTGTGATCAGGCCCTCACCGTGGTCGATGCCGTTGGACACGAGCTCCGTGACGACGAGCTGCGCGTCATCCGCCAGGTCCTCGGACAGCCCCCACGTCGCCGCGGCGTCGCGGACCACCTGACGTGCACGAGAGCATGACCCGCCCTCCGCGGACAGGGTCACCCGCACCTCAGCCAGTGGGTCGTTCAGCACAAGGCGCATCGTCGCACATCCGGCGGGTCGTCCGGATCTTTCAGCCCCCCGGTGGTCGCATGGTTCGGCGCCGTGCTGCACGATTTGGGGCGCACGAGTCGGGCGTGGCGGAAGGAACGGCGACGATGGAGCTCAACGTCGGCAGCGAGGTCCAGCAGGGGTGGCGAGTGATCGCCGTCGCTGGTGAGCTGGACATCGACACCGTGCCTGTGCTGTCCGCACGGCTGGACGCGGATGTGTCCGGCTCGCACGCCGTGCTGGACCTGTCCGAGCTGGCGTTCATGGATTCGACCGGGCTGGCGCTGGTGCTGGAGTGGCACCGGAAGCTGGCCGAGGGCGGGGGGCAGTTGAGGATCGCTGCCACTCAGGCGCCGGTTCGGCGGTTGTTCGACCTGGCGGATGTGACCTCGGTTCTGTCGCTGCACGACAGCGTGGATCTGGCGGTTCAGCCGGCGGTGGATTCGGCTCGCTGAATGGCGGGACGAATCCCGCCACCTCGCGACTCAGCTGCTCAGGCTTCCGCTGACACGCCCAGGTAGTAGGCGATCAGACGGATCAGGTGCTCGGTGTCCACGGGCTTTGTCACGTAGTCGGTGGCGCCCGATGCCAGCGACTTCTCGCGGTCGCCCTTCATCGCCTTCGCCGTCACCGCGATGACCGGGAGATCGGCGTAGCGCTCCATTGCCCGAATTGCCGAGATCGTGGCGTTGCCGTCGAGTTCCGGCATCATGATGTCCATCAGGACGATGGCCACGTCGTCGTATTGTTCGAGCGCGCGGACGCCCGTTATGCCGTTGTCGGCGTAGATCGCTTCCAGGCCGTGCAACTCCAACACGCTGGTCAGGGCGAAGACGTTGCGCAGGTCGTCGTCGACCACCAGGACCTTTTCGCCGTGGAAGCGGATCGAGCCCGACGCCGCCAGGATCGGGTCAGGGGTGACGATCGGGGTCGGTTCCGGCAGGACGAAGGTGTCGGAGACGACCTTGCCCAGCGGGAGGCAGAGGGTGAACGTCGAGCCGATGCCCGGCTCGGAGCGGACGCGCAGGGCGCCGTTCAGCAACTGAGCGAGTTCGCGGCTGATCGAGAGGCCCAGTCCCGTGCCGCCGTACTTGCGGGACGTGGTGCCGTCGGCCTGCTGGAAGGCCTCGAAGATGACGGCGAGTTTTTCGGCTGGGATGCCGATGCCCGTGTCGTGGACGTCGAAGGCGACGGTGGAGGGGTCGTCCATGCGCACGTGCAGGCGGATGCCGCCGTCGTGGGTGAACTTCACGGCGTTGGAGAGCAGGTTCCGCAAGATCTGCTGCAGGCGGTGCTCGTCCGTGCGCAGCGTCTCCGGCACGTTCGGGTCGACGCGGACCGAGAACTCCAGGTTCTTCTCGGCCGTCAGCGGCAAGCACAAGGTCTCGACGTAGCGGACGAGCTCGTCCACGCGGACCGGGTCCTCGTGCAGGGTCATGTGGCCCGCCTCGACCTTGGTGAGGTCGAGGATGTCGTTGATCAGCTGCAGCAGGTCCGAACCGGACGAGTGGATGGTGCGGGCGAACTCGACCTGCTTGGCGTTGAGGTTGCCGTCGAGGTTGTCCGCCAGGAGCTTGGCCAGGATCAGCAGCGAGTTCAGCGGCGTGCGGAGTTCGTGCGACATGTTGGCCATGAACTCGGACTTGTACTTCGAGGCGGTCTGGAGCTGCCGCGCGCGGTCCTCCAGTTCCTCGGAACCAGCCCTCAACTCGGTCGTGAGGCGCTGCGACTCGACCAGCAGGGCGTCCGTGCGGGAGTTGGCGAGCATCGTGTTCACGTTGACGCCGATGGCTTCCTTGAGCTGGTCGAGGAGGTCCAGGTGGACGTCGGTGAACACGTTCAGCGAGGCCAGCTCGATCACGCCCAGGGTTTCGCCCTGGAAGAGGATGGGGAGAATCACCAGGTTGACCGGGGCCGACTCGCCCAGAGCCGAGGAGACGGTCAGGTAGCCGGCCGGGACCTGGCTGACCAGGATCGTCTTCTTCTCCAGCGCCGACTGGCCGACGAGGGTCTCGCCCACGGCCACGCGGGTGGCCCGGGCCGCGTCCAGGCGGAAGCCGTAGGTGGCGGTGAGTTCCAGGGTCTGCTTGGAGTCGTCCTCCTCGATCTGGAAGAACGCACCGTGGTGGGCGCTGACCAGCGGCGTCAGCTCGCTCATGATCAGCGAGGCCAACGCACGGAGATCGCGGTGGCCCTGCATCAACCCGGACAACCGGGCGAGGTTGGTCTTCAACCAGTACTGCTCGCGGTTGGCGCGGGTCGTTTCCTTCAGGTTGGCGATCATCTGGTTGACGTTGTCCTTGAGCTCGGCGAGCTCACCGGACGCGTCGACGGTGATCTGCCTGGTCAGGTCGCCCGCGGTGACGGCGGTGGCGACGGCCGCGATGGCGCGGACCTGGGTGGTGAGGTTCGAGGCGAGCTGGTTGACGTTGTCGGTCAGCTTCGACCACGTGCCGGCGACGCCGTCGACCTCCGCCTGGCCGCCGAGCTTGCCCTCGGTGCCGACCTCGCGGGCGACACGGGTCACCTCGTCGGCGAACGACGACAGCTGGTCGACCATCGTGTTGATGGTGGTCTTGAGTTCGAGGATCTCGCCGCGGGCCGAGACGTCGATCTTCTTCGTCAGGTCGCCCTGGGCCACCGCGGTGGTGACCTGGGCGATGTTGCGGACCTGGTTCGTCAGGTTGTCCGCCATGAAGTTCACCGAGTCGGTGAGGTCCTTCCAGGTGCCCGCGACGCCGGACACGCGCGCCTGGCCGCCCAGGATGCCCTCGGTGCCGACCTCGCGGGCGACGCGGGTGACCTCGTCGCCGAACGCGCGCAGCGTGTCGACCATGCCGTTCAGGGTCTCGGCGAGGGTCGCGACCTCGCCCTTGGCCTCGACGGTGATCTTCTTCGACAGGTCGCCGTTCGCGACGGCGGTGGCGACGGTGGCGATGTTGCGGACCTGGTCGGTGAGGTTGTCCGCCATCAGGTTGACGTTGTCGGTCAGGTCCTTCCACGTGCCGGCGACGCCCTGCACGCGGGCCTGACCGCCCAGGCGGCCGTCGGTGCCGACCTCGCGGGCGACGCGGGTGACCTCCTCGGCGAACGAGGAGAGCTGGTCGACCATCGTGTTCAGGGTCGACTTCAGTTCGAGGATCTCGCCGCGGGCGTCGACGGTGATTTTCTGCGACAGGTCGCCGTTCGCGACGGCCGTGGCGACGTGCGCGATGTTGCGGACCTGGTTGGTCAGGTTGTTCGCCATGTAGTTCACGTTGTCGGTCAGGTCGCGCCACGTGCCGGCGACGCCGGGGACCTTCGCCTGACCGCCGAGGCGGCCGTCGGTGCCGACCTCGCGGGCGACGCGGGTGACCTCCTCGGCGAACGAGGAGAGCTGGTCGACCATCGTGTTGATCGTGGTCTTCAGTTCGAGGATCTCGCCGCGGGCGTCGATGCCGATCTTCTGGGTCAGGTCGCCACGTGCGATGGCGGTGGTGACCTGGGCGATGTTGCGGACCTGGGTGGTCAGGCTGTTCGCCATGACGTTCACCGACTCGGTCAGGTCGCGCCACGTGCCCGCGACGCCCGGCACCTGGGCCTGACCGCCGAGGCGGCCGTCCGAGCCGACCTCGCGGGCGACGCGGGTGACCTCGTCGGCGAACGAGGTCGTTGAAGAAGGTGGGTGTGCCGCGAGAAGATCAACGCGTCGTCGCCGAGCATCAGGCAGTAGGCGGCGATGTCCGCGCGGTCCACGCCCGCCGGGAAC